>JBASZP010000102.1:0-21955 GCA_049660965.1 Daejeonella sp.
TTTCCATCAGCCATTATAATATATTCGGCAACATTTTTTACAACATCAATTACGCGTTCATCTTCTTTAAATTCTAATCCTCCCTGACGATAATATCCAAAACTGGTTGTTTCTCCAACATTTATACTTCCACTATCTGGGTTTATTTTTCCAGTGATCAGGTTTAATAAAGTTGATTTTCCTGTCCCATTTTTACCGGCTACTCCAATTCTGTCTCTCTTTTTAAAAGTGTAACTAAAATTAGAAATTACCGGATGATCATTAAAAGATTTGTTTATCGCATTAAGTTCTAATATCTTATTTCCCTGGCGGGAAACATTAACGCTCAATTCAAGTGAAGATTTTACCTGCCGCCCTCTTGTTTTTTCATCAAGATCATAAAACGAATCTATTCGTGATTTTGATTTTGTAGTTCTGGCCTTAGGTTGCCTGCGCATCCATTCTAATTCGCGGCGCAGTAAATTACTGTTTTTTTGAAATGAGGCTTCGTCTGCTGCATCTAATTCAGCTTTTTTCTCCAAATAATAACTATAATTACCCTTAAAAACCTGTAGTTTTCCACGGTCTAATTCTATAATTTGATTAGATACATTGTCCAGAAAATACCTGTCATGAGTAACCAATAAAATAGTTTTCTGGCCCGTGGTTAAGAAATTCTCAAGCCATTCAATAGTTTCAATATCTAAATGATTAGTTGGCTCATCAAGAATATAAACATCCGGATCATCAATCAAAAGCTTTGCTAGTGCAAGTCGTTTACGCTGACCGCCGGATAAGGTTGAAATTTGCTGATCTAACCGCTGAATTCCTAATCGTCCCAATATGGTTTTTATTTCATATTCATACTCCCAGGCATTTTCATTACTCAGCTCTTCCATTAATCTGTTTAAGAGTTTTTCATCCTGAACTTCCTGATTTACAGCTTCTTCATATTCACGAATAAGTTGTTGTTGAATATTTCCAATAGAATAAATGAAATCACTAATAGTTTCCTGATCGTTAAATTGAGGATCTTGCTCCAAATACCCGGTTCGTAAATTACGCTCAGTAACAACTTTACCCGAGGTTGGACTTAATATTCCTGATAAAATACGCAGAAGAGTTGATTTCCCCGTTCCGTTAATGCCTACCAAAGCAATATGATCCCCTTTATTTATTCCAACATAAAGTTCTTTAAAAAGCCAGGTATCATTAAAAGAATGCCCTAATTGTTCTGTAGATAATATGCTCACGCTGATATTGTATTTAAAATATACATAAATTTTTCTAAAGATCTGTTAGCAAAAAATCAAAGTGCTTTACTGCCAATAAGTTTGATTTTTACCTAAAATAATATCTTTTATAAGTTTCTTCTTGGTTTAGAAAACGTAAAGGTACACATTACTAAGTTTGGAATAAATATTGTATGTTTAAACACTTAATTGCAAATTCTCTTACCAGTAGTTTTAAACACACAGACCTTAAAATTAATAACATGAAAAAAATTATTTACCCTGCCAAAGACCGTGGCATTCAGGATCATGGCTGGCTGAAAGCCGCACATTCATTTAGTTTTGGAAATTATCATGATCCTTTAAAAGTTCACTTTGGATTGCTTCGTGTTTTAAATGATGATATTGTTGCTCCGGGTATGGGTTTTGGTACCCATGGTCATGATAATATGGAAATTGTAACCATTCCTTTAAAAGGAGTTTTAGCACATAAAGACAGTTTGGGTTCTGAAGGTTTAATCAGCCCGGGTGAAGTACAGATCATGTCGGCAGGTAAAGGAATTAAACATTCGGAGTTTAACGGATCTTCAACCGAAGAGGTAAATCTTTTACAAATTTGGATCTTTCCCAAAGAAAGAAATATAGAACCTCGTTATGATCAACGTAAATTTGATTTACAAAACGTACATAATACTTTTCTAACAGTAGTTTCTCCCAATGCCGAAGATAACGCCATGTGGATTAATCAGGATGCTTTCTTTTCTATAGGAAATTTTGACGCAGACAGATCGGTAAAATATGAAGTTAAACATCCTGGAAATGGATTATACCTGTTTGTAATTGAGGGAAAGATAGAATTTGATAGAGATATTTTTGGAAGACGAGATGCGGCGGGCATTTATGATGCTAAATTAATAGACCTGAAATTTTCAGAAAATTCTAAAGTTCTTATTATTGATATGCCCATGGAATAAAAAAAGCTGATAGATCTCAAGGATTAGATTTTCTGATTGGTGTCAAGAAGGGGGTTATATTTTACTTTTGGAGATAACCAATACAATAAAAACACTCTGGAATAGCGGTAATTTACAGGAGCAAGCAAAATACACCCTCCAATAATTGTAAGAATATAAAGCCATACATACTCAAGGTCCAATCTATTGGTAATTAAATAGGTTAAAACTCCAAGGGCAACTCCCTCGGCAACCATAAGCGCATAACTTACGTACATTGCCGCATAAAAATAACCCGGTTCTACTTCAAAACGCATTTTACAATGTGAACAAAATTCATTTGTTCTTTGAATATTAAACCCATACATAGAGCCGGTAAAAATTGACCCACGTCTGCATTTAGGGCATTTTGCAGCCGTTATAGCATGTATTTTAGATGTTGTTTTAGGCATAATCTATTATATGTCCTATAAGTGATTTATAAACTGAAAAGGACAAGAGGTTAAATCTAAAATGGAAAGATTAATTTAAATTGATCTTCTCATCTTTCATATTAATATCAACGTTTTTACAGCGATATTTTTTGTACCAGATAAAACCAATTACAGCAACTGCCAGATATGGCGCTGCTAAAAGATATAATATTCCTGAATTTAAACCTTTCCCCTGAGTGTTGCCATTTTTAACTGAATTTTCGGCAGTTAAATTACACATTGCACATTGTGAATATACATTTACAGATGTAAAACTAATGAGTACAAACAGTATAAAAACTAGTATAACTCTTAATGTTTTCATGTGGCAAATATACAATTTTTGGCTGAAGAGATTAAAGGACAAATATTAAATATCTCACTATTGAATGCACTCTGAACCATCTTCTAACAATTCCATTTCAAATAAAACAGAGATGTGCTTTTTCAGAATTTTTTTAACATTCTCCATATTTATAGGGGAACCTAACTCCATTTCCATGGATGTTACACTCTTATCCTCAATTCCACAAGGAATTATATTTTTAAAGTAATCTAAATTGGTATTTACATTAACTGCAAAGCCGTGCATAGTAACCCATCTGCTGCATCTAACTCCTAATGCACATATTTTACGTGCTTTTATATTATCAGCATCTAACCAAACTCCTGTTAAACCTTTAGATCGCCCTGCTTTAATATTATATTCTGCAAGGGTTAAAATAACAGCTTCTTCCAATGTTCGCAGGTATAAATGTATATCAGTAAAAAAATTATCCAGATCTAAAATTGGGTAACCAACCACTTGTCCGGGACCATGATAAGTAATATCCCCTCCCCGATTAATTTTATGATAAGCAGCATTTTTATCTTCTAAACCATGCTCATCTAATAATAGATTTTCAGGTTTTCCGCTTTTTCCCAAAGTGTAAACATGCGGATGTTCAACAAAAACAAGGTAATTTTCTGTTGGAGTTTGACTATTATTAATACGATTTTGGGTTTTAGAACTAACGATTTTAGAAAAGATATCTTCCTGCTTATCCCACGCTAAAGGATAATCTAATATTCCCCAATCATGAAAACGTACTTTCTTATTTTTCATCATTATTACCTATAGCATAACCTAACATATAACTATCAAACTTTTGATAATGCACCAAATAATTTTCAAATTGATTTTCTGAAACCAAACTTCCATTCAAAATCCCCTCTGTTTGATAGTTAAATGGAGAGATTTTAATATGGTTTAAAAAAGAGATATTTTTCTTTCCATGGAGTTTATATATAGCCTCTTTAGCACACCAGCAAATGTATAAATGATCAGTTTGATGATCTTTATTGATAAAATCAAGTTCACTTACTGACATAAACCTATGTTGAACATGTTCAATTTTATCTTGTATAAACTCAATGTCAATACCTACAGGTTTATTTTCACTAACCATTACCGCCGCATAATTATGTGAATGGCTTAATGAAATATGATGAGGAAAATTAGCCAGATATGGCTTTCCATGCGCATCAATTTTACAGTCAATATATTGAGGAGTGTTTAACATGGTACGTAAAAGTACACGCGTACTTAACCAATGCAAATTCCGTTTGCCGTTAATTAATGAATCTAAAAATGATTTCTCATGTTCTTTGAGTTGAAGTTGAAGGGTTAGTTCTTCAGCGGTTTCCTCAATTTTCCAAATCGCGAGCGATGTAAATTGATCAATTTCTTTGCGGAATGACAGAGCCATATTTTTAAATAAAATATCAGCAAATTTATCTCAAATTAATTATAATTTAGGGCAAATCTTAACCATTATTATGATACTTTCTGATAAACTTATTCTGGAAGAAATTGACAAAGGAAATATCATTATTGAACCCTTTGAAAGAGAGAATTTAGGCACAAACTCTTATGATGTTCATTTAGGGAAATATCTGGCTACCTATAAAAACCGCGTATTGGATGCTAAAGCGCATAATGAAATTGATCATTTTGAGATTCCCCCAAATGGTTTTGTACTTCAGCCAAATACCTTGTATTTAGGAGTTACTTTAGAATATACAGAAACTCATAGTCATGTTCCTTTTCTGGAAGGAAAATCAAGTACCGGACGTTTAGGCATTGATATTCATGCGACAGCTGGCAAGGGTGATGTTGGCTTTTGTAATACCTGGACCCTGGAAATATCATGTGCCCAGCCCGTACGTATTTATGCCGGTATGCCTATTGGGCAATTAATTTATTTTGTAGTGGATGGTGAAATTGAAACCATGTATAACACAAAAAGCAATGCTAAATACAATAATAAAACCACCCGGCCGGTAGAAAGCATGATGTGGAAAAATGCCTTTTAAACTTTAAAAAAAAATAAGATTATTTTATTCAATTGATAGGAAAAAATATCATGTATGTGGTGAAGATCATAGAAATATTTTTATATTTGCACCTTACTAAACATAATTAAAATACGGTCCGGTAGTTCAGTTGGTTAGAATACATGCCTGTCACGCATGGGGTCGCGGGTTCGAGTCCCGTCCGGACCGCCAGAAAAGCCTCTCAAAATTTTGAGAGGCTTTTTCTTTGTGTAAAGAGATAATTTATAGAATTGGAATTTAGTGATATGACCAAAGAAATTAAAAATATCCTAAATATTTAATGTTTAAAAGAAGTTAGTTAAAAGCTAATTTTAAATAAATTGTTCTAATTAAACTACAATTCAAAAAGATGTTTTTCTGCATGATAAGATGATCGTACTAAAGGCCCACTTTCTACATATCTAAAACCTATGCCCAATCCAATTTCTTTATATTTTGTAAATTGTTCAGGTGTAATCCAATCAATTACCGGATGATGGTTACGCGTTGGCTGTAAATACTGACCCAAAGTTAAAATATGAACACCTGAATTAAACAAATCTCGCATTGCTTCAATAACATCCTGTTCAGTTTCCCCTAAACCAAGCATAATACCTGATTTTGTACGAACTCCCGCTTGATTAATTCTGTGTAAACATTCTAAACTTCGGTCATATTTAGCTTGTATTCTAACCTCTTTTGTTAATCTTCGTACTGTTTCTAGATTATGCGAAACCACTTCCGGCTTAACGGTTAAAACGCGGTCTAAATTTTCCCATATACCTCTAAAATCAGGAATAAGTGTTTCTAAGGTTGTTTCCGGACTTTCTTTACGTATAGCATTAATAGTTTCTACCCAAATAGTAGAACCGCCGTCTTTCAAATCATCGCGATCTACAGAAGTAATTACACAATGTTTAACCTGCATAAGTTTCACAGAAGTCGCTACCCTGTTAGGTTCATCTAAATCAACCGCCAAAGGCCGTCCTGTTGCCACAGCACAAAAAGAGCATGAGCGGGTACAAATATTACCGAGTATCATAAACGTAGCCGTACCGGCACCCCAACACTCGCCCATATTTGGGCAATTACCACTTTCGCAAATAGTATGCAGCTTGTGAGTATCTACTAGACTACGAACATGAGCATATTCTTTACCAACAGGTAATTTAACCCGTAACCAATTAGGTTTACGTTGTATTTGGGTAGCAGGAATAACCGGTAAATCGATCATACTACAAAAGTAATTATAAGATATGAGATTTTAGATGATAGCGTTTTATCATATTTCAGGTAGTGTTATTATAATTTATAATTTTGTGTGATTATTTTGAGCTAAAAGAAATGGCAACAATAGAAACTACTTATCTGGGAGATTTAAGAACAGAAGCTACTCATGTACAATCCGGAAATAAAATTATAACTGATGCACCTCTTGATAATAAAGGTAAAGGTGAAGCATTTTCACCAACCGATTTGCTTTCGGCATCTTTAGGAAGTTGTATGCTTACAATTATGGGTGTAGCAGCAAGAGAGCAAGATATAAATATTGATGGAACAACATGTTCTATAACTAAAATTATGACAAATAGCCCCAGGAGAGTTAGTGAAATTCAAATTACCTTTAATTTTCCGCAAAACGATTATTCTGAAAAACAGAAAACTATTTTGGAAAGGGCTGCACATACCTGCCCTGTTTCAAAAAGTTTACATCCTGATTTGATTGAAAATTTAGTGTTTAATTTTTAGTATTTACTCTAAATAATGCCTTATTTCATCAGTCCCTTAGGAGCCCTTGAGGCTGGTTGCGAAAACTGGGGTTTGTTTTTAGAAGAAATTTCCGGAGCACCAACCATTGACATTGCACAACGGAAACCAACTTCAGCGCTTGATTCATTTTGTTGCATAAACCGGCGTGTAGCAGGGTTTAACCAATAAGCCCGATCATTCCAGGAACCTCCTTTATAAACCCTTGAACCATTATTAACAAGAGTAGTTGTGCCATATAATTGTTGGTTCACACTATCTTTCTCGCCTCTGAAATCCGGGTTATAAGATTTTCCTGCTATTGCTGAGGTATCTTTTACAATCTGGTTGTTTTGAAGTTCAGACCATTTTTGTTTTTTAGCAGATTGTGCCGCTTCTTTTATTGGCCGGCCATACTTATCTTTTGCATATAGTCCCTTAGTTTTATCTGCTAAACGTTTATTAACATACTCATTTCCTCTAAATGGGTTAAAATCCTCAAAATCTTCAAAAGATAATTTACGATATACATCACCAGTCCATTCATTTACGTTTCCTGCCATGTTGTAAAGACCAAAATCGTTGGGTAAATAATATTTAACAGGCGCTGTAATATCAGCCTTGTCATTTAAATAACCACCTGTTCCCATATTATCACCATCGCCACGTTTAAAGTTAGCAAGAATCATCCCTTGTGTCTGCTTTTTTGGAGAACGGACTCCTAAACCATTCCATGGATAAACTTTTCCGTCAGATATATTTTCATATTGTGTATTACCAGCTAAGGCTAATGCAGCATATTCCCACTCAGCTTCAGTTGGTAAACGATATGGAGGTCTTAATAAACCATCTTCAAGGCGTATAGGCCGGGTTGGTCCGCTTTTTTTTCCTTTTCCCTCTGTAATAGTGATTCCATTAGCTGTAGCTGGATTTAAATCTTTAGGCATTTTTTTACCATCAATACCTTCGCCACGATATTGTCCATTAAGATAAATATCTGTGTTAAATGGTTCTTTAGGGGCATTTGCAGTAACTGCTACAGCATCTTTTTTGCCTTTACCCTTACCAGCTAATGTTTTATAATCTACCAGGTAATTATTATTTCTAAGAATTTCTTCATTAACCCGGTCTGTACGCCACTCGCAATATTCATTAGCCTGTTCCCAAGTTACGCCTACTACCGGATAGTCCTGGTAAGCAGGGTGACGTAAATAATTATTTACATAAGGTTCATTGTATGATAATGGCCTCCTCCAAACCAATGTATCAGGTAATGCGTTATAATAATACTCTCTGTCTTCAGGGAATTTAGTTCTTATCCAATATAAATACTCCAGCCAATCTACGTTAGAAACTTCTGTTTCATCCATGTAAAAAGAAGCAACGGTTACCCGGCGACGTACATTATCAAATTCATAGGCCAAATCCTGGTTCAAACTCCCACCTATAACAAAGGTTCCACCTTCTATAGCAACTAAACCAGCGCCAGGTCCAGGTTTAACTTTTTCACCTACTTCAAAACCGCCATTATAAGCATTATTATAAGCCATACCCGTTTTTGGAGATGAACTAGTATTTTTTTTACAGGATGTGGAGAATAAGCTTAAAACGGATAAGCCGAGGGTAAAAATTATTGAAATTCTTTTCATTTTTAAATACTGAATATGCATTAAAGGTTAAAAGTAGTAAATTCAACTAATATACCAATTAAAACTAGCTAAATAGGCTAGTTATGGCCTTGTTTCTGAATTCTTTTATTTTTAAATTTACGTTTTATAAAACGTTCTACTTATCACTTTATTGTAAAATGTTATTAAAAGTTCATCAGATATTTTATAATTCAAATAAATGGGGTTGATTAATTATATTGGATATTAAACTATAAAATATCCCAATTATAGTATAAATTTGTTAGGATTAATCATTAGTGCAATAATGTTGCCTGTAACAGTTAAAAAGAAATTATTTGTTAAATACTTGAAAAACAGATAGTTATATATGATTAAAAGAATGTATAATGTAAATTAATCAGAAAATTATTTAAAGTAATATACTTATTTAAAATAAAATACGTTTTATTTTATATTGTATATAGCTGACACCACTAAATAAGCCAATTACATAGGATGGGTAATCAATAAATAAAGGTTTTTATTAATTTGATCAGGAATTTCCACTTAGCTTAAAGATTTGATTAAAAATTTAGTTTAAAAATAATGAAAAATATTTCTCTAAGCGGCTTTACAGTAATTGCATTTATTGTATTAAATACTCCGTTAAAAGCCCAAACTGTAGGTGAAGGTACACAAAGTGATGGTAAAAAATTATCCATACAAACTGCGGCGCCCTTTTTACTAATACCACCTGATGCCCGTTCTGGCAGTATGGGGGATGTTGGAGTTGCTTTAGATCCGGATGCTAATTCAATTCACTGGAATCCTGCTAAATTAGCTTTTTTAGAATCTCCTACAGGCTTTGCGGTTTCTTATATCCCCTGGTTAAGGAGCCTGGTTCCGGATATAGATTTAGGATATCTATCTGTTTATCATCGTTTAGATGATAGAAATACAATAGGGGGGTCTTTACGCTATTTTTCATACGGATCAATCACTTTTACTCAGGATAAAGATGATGCAGGAACACTTTATACCCCTAATGAATTTGCTATTGATGGAACATTTGCCCGTAAATTCGGAGAAAACTTCTCTCTAGGAACCGCTATTCGTTACGTAAGATCCAGTTTAAGTAACGGAATATTCAATAATATGGAAATCAGGCCCGCATCAGCAGTAGCTGCAGATGTATCAGCATATTATAAGAAAGGAACCGTATTACTGGCAAAAGATGCTGAACTGGCATTCGGCCTAAATATCTCCAATATTGGTACAAAAGTTAGTTATTCAGAGAATGTAAAATCTTTTCTTCCAACTAATATGAAATTAGGTGGAGCAGCAACAGTAAATGCAGATGATTATAATAAGTTTACTTTAGCGCTTGATCTGAATAAATTATTAGTTCCCACAAATACGATTAAGAATTCAGATCTTTCCGTACCATCCGGAATTTTTAGCTCCTTTACAGATGCTCCTGGTGGTTTTTCTGAAGAGATGCAGGAAATCAGTTATTCATTAGGCGCAGAATATCTTTATAACCGTCAATTTGCTGTACGCGGAGGTTATTTTTATGAAAGCCCTTCAAAAGGTAACAGGCAATATTTTACGCTTGGAGGAGGATTAAGGTATAATGTTTTCAATTTAGATATTGCTTATTTATTAGCCAGCCAGCAAAGAAGCCCATTGGCAAATACACTACGTTTTTCTCTGTTTTTTAACTTTGAGAAAAAAAAGACTACTAATGAAAATTAAAGTAGGTTTTGGTTTTGATGTACATCAACTTAAAGAAGATCATCCATTTATTTTAGGGGGAGTTAATTTAGAACATCATTCAGGTTCATACGGACATTCTGATGCAGATGTTTTAGTTCATGCCATTTGTGATGCCTTGTTAGGTGCCGCTAATATGCGTGATATTGGTTTTCATTTTTCAAATACAGATGAACGTTGGAAAGGAATCAGCAGTTTAATTATTTTGGGGGAATGTGTTAATTTACTCCAAGAAAAAGGCTGGAAAATTGGCAATATAGATGCAATGATTTGTTTAGAAGCCCCAAAGATCAATCCTTTTGTGGAACAGATGAAAGTAAACATCGCAAATACAAGTGGCATAAGTCATGAAGACATTTCTATAAAAGCTACAACTAATGAAACAATGGGTTTTATTGGAAGACAGGAAGGAATTGTTGCTTATGCAGTTTGCCTGATTGAAAAAGATTAATTTCCCTGATTGTTAAAATCTTATTCTACTTATAATTAACCAACCAGAAGGTTATAAGGAAAAACTGGAGGCTTATGATTTGACCTCAGGTAGCTTTATATTTGAAAAATCAGCACTACATTTCCCGCAATTGCTTGCACACCCTCTATTTGAACTAACATTTCGATAAATTAAGCGACCGATGTAGAACAAAGCGATAAAGAATAGTAGGAGAACTAAAACTAATTGCAAATCCATAATACAAAAATAAGAAAACATAGACTTAATAATAGGATTATTTCCCGATCATTTTTTCAAAACGAACTTCTTCAAAACAAAACAAGCATTCCATGATTACCAATTATTTAATTAAATTCTCCTTAATTAAGCATACATTTGCAAAAATTTTAAAAATAGCTTTTTAATGCAAAAGATCAGAAATATAGCGATTATCGCACACGTTGACCATGGTAAAACTACTTTGGTTGACAAAATTTTACATCAAACAAATTTGTTTCGTGACAATCAGGCAACAGGCGATCTGATACTTGATAATAATGACCTTGAACGCGAACGTGGTATTACCATTGTTTCTAAAAACGTTTCCGTTCAGTATAAAGACATTAAAATCAATATTATTGATACTCCTGGTCACGCTGATTTTGGAGGTGAGGTAGAACGTGTGCTAAAAATGGCAGATGGAGTTCTTTTATTGGTTGATGCATTTGAAGGAGCGATGCCTCAAACACGTTTTGTAACTCAAAAGGCTTTAGCATTAGGTTTAAAGCCAATTGTGGTTGTTAATAAAGTTGATAAAGAAAACTGTCGTCCTGAAGAAGTTTACGAATCTATTTTCGAATTATTCTTCAACCTGGAAGCTACGGAAGATCAGTTAGATTTCCCGGTAATTTACGGTTCATCTAAACATGGATGGATGAGTACAGACTGGAAAAATCAAACAGAAGACATTACACCTTTATTAGACGCCATTTTAGAATTTATCCCACCTGCACCCTCATTTGATGGTACATTACAAATGCAGATCACCTCTTTAGATTATTCATCTTTTGTGGGCCGGATAGCAGTTGGACGTGTTGCACGTGGTGTAATTAAAGAAAACCAGCCAGTATCATTGGTAAAACGTGACGGATCGATTCAAAAATCACGTATTAAAGAACTCTATACTTTTGAAGGTTTAGGTAAGGTTAAGGTTCAGGAAGTTAGTTCGGGAGATATTTGTGCGGTTGTAGGTATTGATGGTTTTGATATTGGTGATACAATTGCTGATTTTGAAAACCCTGAAGCATTAGCATTTATCAAAATTGATGAGCCGACCATGAATATGTTGTTTACTATAAACAACTCTCCGTTTTTTGGTAAAGAAGGTAAATTCGTCACCTCTCAGCGTTTACGCGAACGTTTATATAAAGAGATGGAAAAAAATCTGGCTCTTAAAGTTGTAGAAACAGAATCTCCTGACTCTTACTTAGTTTACGGACGTGGTATTCTTCACTTATCAGTATTGATTGAAACCATGCGTCGTGAAGGTTATGAATTACAGGTAGGTCAGCCACAGGTAATCATTAAAGAAATTGACGGGCAAAAATGTGAACCGATTGAAACCTTAATTGTAGATGTACCTGCAGAAGTATCCGGAAAGGTAATAGAATTAGTAACCCAACGTAAAGGCGAGTTATTGGTAATGGAACCTAAAGGCGATTTGCAACATTTAGAATTTGAAATTCCGGCGCGTGGTATTATTGGTTTACGTAATAATGTATTAACCGCTACCGCCGGTGAGGCTATTATGGCACACCGTTTTAAGGCTTATGAGCCTTGGAAAGGAACAATTCCTGGTCGTTTAAGTGGTGTATTGGTTTCTATGGATAAAGGACAAACTACAGCCTATTCTATTGATAAATTACAAGACCGCGGTCGTTTCTTTGTAGATCCGGGTGCTGATGTTTACGAAGGTCAGATCATGGGAGAACACATCCGAGATAATGACTTAGTCGTGAACTTAGTAAAAGCAAAAGCATTAACCAATATGCGTGCATCAGGAACGGATGATAATGCCCGTATTGCCCCGGCAATTAAATTCTCATTAGAAGAAGCTATGGAATACATCCAGGCAGATGAATATATTGAGATAACCCCTAAAAGCATGCGTTTACGTAAAATTTATCTTTCAGAAAATGAGCGTAAAATCAATGCTAAGAAATTTGTAAATCAATAATTCGTATTTCACTTATTACTTAAGGGCTCAGCATTAGTTGGGCCCTTTCTTTTTTATACATTTGTTTAATATGAATACGATTTTTGTCAGATCAAAATGAGTGAAATAAATTATAGTCTCAATACTCATATCTCAATACTCATATCTATTTTCAAATGAGGTTTCCTGTGATTCCAGGTTTTGATGAATATGCTTTTAACAAGTATTTTAAAAATACCGGTTGGTTATTGTTAGCCCGTGTAGGCAGTCTTGGCATTAAGATATTAGTTGGGTTTGCTGTTGCCAATTATCTTGGATCAAGCTCCAATGGTATTCTTAACTACCCACTGGCTTTTGTTACTTTTTTTATTGCCGCCGCCGCTTTAGGGCTCGATGGATTTCTAACCCGTGAACTACTTTCTAATCCGCAAAATAAAGACAAACTTTTAGGCACTTCTTTTTGGATGCGCCTGATTGCCGGTTTTGCCATTTTGCCGCTGGTTTATTTCACTTATTTACTGATCAATCACATAAAATCGGTTGAAACTCCTTTATCATATATTTTAGTGGTAGCCTTAATTGGTATTATTCAATCCCTGAATATTATTGACTGTTATTTCCAATCCCGTGTTCAGGCTAAGTTTGTGATGTATGTACAAATCGCAGCAAACCTTATTTCTGCCGCACTAAAACTAATATTGATATTTTCCGGCGCACCCTTAGTTGCTTTTATTTATGCCCTGCTGGCCGATGCTGGTTTTTTGGCTATTGGATACCTGATAACCTATCAATCACAAAACAATTCTGTTTTTAACTGGAAATTTGACTTCAGCCTTGCGGGATATCTATTAAAACATTCCTGGCCATTAGCCTTTTCTGCCATATTGGTAACTATATATATGAAAATTGATCAGTTAATGGTCAGCAGTTATTTAGGCAGCAGCGAATTAGGTATTTATTCTACCGTAGTCAGTTTGAGTGAGAGCTGGTATTTTATTCCCGTTGCTATTGTAACATCCGTTTTCCCGGCAATTATGAATGCCAGACGAGATGATCCAAACCGTTATCAAAAACGCTTACAGGATATGTACGATCTGATGGTGTTACTAAGTCTCAGTATTGCCATTATTATGACTTTTGCATCCCACTTTGTGTATCATATATTTTATAAACCCGAATTCTGGCCGGGAGCAACTGTACTTTCTGTGCATGTTTGGGCCGGAGTATTCGTATTTTTAGGCAGTGCAAGCGGACAATATCTGATAGCCGAAGGATTAACTAAACTGGCTATGTTGCGTACTGCTGTGGGTGCGATTGTTAATATCGCTTTGAATATAATCTGGATACCTCAATACGGTATTCTCGGTGCAGCTTATGCTACTTTGGTAGCTTATGGTGTAGCTACATTCTTCATATTATTTATTCCCTCTGCAAGAAAACAAGGTTTAATGATGTTAAAATCATTATTTTTAGTTTCTTTAGTTCAAAAAATATATAAACGTTGAAAAAAATGCATTCCTATTCCAGTTTACTGAACTTCTCTAAACTAAGATCAGTATTATCATTTGGTGTAAAGGGCTATCTGGCCGAAATAGGCTGGTTTAAAGCTTTCGATACAAAATCTCCTGTTGATAAAAATGGAGATCCAATTCCCTGGGTTACCTATTCTTTTATTGATTTTATTAAAGAACGCTTAACAAAACAGCATCATGTATTTGAGTTTGGATCCGGCAATTCAACCTTTTTTTATGCAAAATACGCCGATAAAGTAACTTCTGTAGAACATGATGAAGCCTGGTTCCAAAAGATAGTAAAATCAAAACCTCCTAATTCTGAAATGATACTTTGTGAATTAGAAACCAATGGAAAATATTCCAGGATGCCGCTTACCAGAGATGAAAAATTTCAAATCATCATTGTGGATGGACGTGATCGGGTAAATTGTTGTTTTCAATGTATTTCTGCACTTACAGAAGACGGGGTTATAGTTTTAGACGATTCTGAACGCGATTTTTACAATCCAGCCGTACAATTCTTAACCCAACAGGGCTTTAAACACCTGCCTTTTACCGGAATTTCTCCCGGCCTATTCTATCGGAAATCAACCTCTGTATTTTATAAAACAACTAATTGCTTAGGAATATAGAAATGGATATTACTATTAATTCCACTATTCAATCTGCTTACGACCATTTTTATCAGGACCATAATGCCCAATGGCGGTTGATGGGCGCAAAATACAAAGCGCAAAACATCGTAGAAGTCTGTAAAGGTTATTCCTTTACCAAAGTATTAGAAGTAGGCGCCGGCGATGGAAGTATTCTGCACTATTTGGATGAATGGGATTTTGCTCCCGAGTTACATGCCTTGGAAATTTCTAAAAGTGGAGTAGATATAATCCAATCTAAACAGCTTAAGCATATAAAATCTGTTCAACTATTCGACGGTTATCATATTCCCTTTGCTGATGATGAGTTCGACCTGGTGATATTATCACATGTTTTAGAACATGTTGAATTTGAACGGCTACTCTTACGCGAATTAAAACGGGTATCTAAATTCCAGGTAATAGAAGTTCCTAAAGACTATCGGTTTGGAGTAGATAAACGAATAAAACACTTCCTGAATTACGGCCATATCAATATGTACACCCCAACCTCCCTGCGTTTTTTATTAAAATCTGAAGGATTTGAAATATTAACCGATAAACTTTTCATCATCCGCCCCCAAGTCACTAAATTTAATACGTTTGTAAATCAGAAGAAACCTAAAAATATATTCTCATCCTTAAAAATAGATTTAGAATACTTTTTGAAAAAGACTATTTCCGGTTTATCAGGCAGGAAAAAAGAAGAACAATTCGCTAATGCCTATACTATTTTAACATCTAAAATAAATGACCTGCACATATTTTAATCCATGCAAACTTTAGCGCCCATTGCTTTATTTGTGTATAACCGGCCTGAACACACCCGCCGTACCATTAAATTTTTAAAGCAGAATTTACTTGCTGACGAGAGCCGATTATTCATTTTTTCTGATGGTGAACGCTCATTAAAGGATACTGATAAAGTTAATGAAGTACGCGACCTGATTAAAAAGACGGACGGTTTTAAATCCGTTGAAATTATAGAGCGAAACCAAAATTTTGGACTGGCCAATTCAATTATTGAGGGTGTAAGCCAATTAGTAAAAAAGTATGGTAAAGTAATTGTTTTTGAAGACGACCTGATTACCTCCCATTATACCCTTCACTATTTTAATGATGCGTTAAAGGAATTTGAAAACGAAGACAAAATAATGCATATCGGGGCCTATATGTATCCTTTAAAAACTCAAAACCTGCCCGAAACATTTTTCTTTCGGGCCGCAACCAGTTGGGGATGGGCCACCTGGGAACGGGCATGGAATTATTTTGAGCCCAATATTGATGTACTCATACCCCAGTTCAGTTCAAAAATGAAACACGAGTTTTCTATCGAAAACAGCATGAACTTCTGGCGGCAGATGGAAGAATTCAAATCAGGTAAAAATAATTCCTGGGCAATCCGCTGGTACGCCTCTATCTTCTTAAGAGGCGGATTAACTTTAAACCCTTCCAACTCATTAGTTACTAATATTGGTCATGATGGAACAGGCGTACATTCAGGAGTGAACGATATTTATAAAGTAGTTGTAAATACCGATCGTATTTCATCCTTCCCCACAAAAATTGAAGAAAATAAAGAAGCGCTGTACGCCATCAAACACTTTCTTAGAAACCGGAAAGGCAATTTATGGAAACGTATTAAACGCTTTGTAAAAGGTAAATTTTCTAAAAAAGCGTAGCCACCAAAATAATATAAGGAGGTAATAACCCAAATTCAGCACTTGGACTCATTTATCGAATAAAAAATTTTAGATTTACTGTCGAGTTAATCCGATTAACTCAATACTCTAATTAATATAAACCCTTAACCCCAACAAGATTATGAAACACTTTTACAAAAAAAAATCAAACAGCTTTTTCTTACCTGTTAAAGTAAAAATAGGCAAAATATTTCTGCTAATTATGAGCCCCTTATTCCTCTTTAACTTGGAGGTAACCGCTCAACAAAATGTATCCTATAACCTTAATTCTAGTCCTGTTACTGGCACTTATAATTCAGCTTTTGGTCATCTAGCACTTTATTCTAATACCACAGGATATAATAATACGGCTAACGGCTTTAATGCGCTTTTTTCCAATACTATAGGATATAGTAATTTGGCTAATGGTTATCAAACCATGTATTACAATACCACAGGTAATAACAATACTTCTAATGGTTTTCGGGCTCTTTTTTACAACACCACAGGCTATTTAAATACTGCCAATGGTTATCAAAGCCTGTACTACAATACCACAGGATATAATAATACTGCCGATGGCTATGCTGCACTTTATTCCAATACTACAGGAAGTAACAATACCGCCTTGGGCTATTATGCCGATGTAAGCGCAGTCAATTTAACCAATGCCACAGCAATTGGTAATAGTGCTAAAGTAACTGCCAGCAATGCTATACAATTGGGCAATGCAAATGTAACAAAGGTCTTTGCTGGTGTGGGCAATGCCGCCACTCTTATTGCAGGCAGCTGTGTATTAGGGACTGTAAACACCCCTGCCGGCTACAAACTCTATGTAGAACAGGGCATACTCACCGAAAAAGTAAAAGTAGCCCTAAAGAGCAGTGCCAACTGGGCGGATTATGTTTTTGAAAAAGAGTATAAATTGAATAAGCTGGAAGACGTGGAGCAGTTTATCAATAAAAACAAACACCTGCCCAATGTGCCATCAGCAGCAGAAGTACTGAAAGATGGAATTGACTTGGGCAAAATGGATGCAAAGCTGTTGGAAAAGATAGAAGAGCTAACCCTGTATATGATCGATCTTAACAAGAAAAGTGAATTACAGGACAAAAAAATAGAAATGCTTCAAAAGGAGAATGAAATCCTGAAAACGGCTATGAACAGCATTCAGAAACAATAGGAGGCTGTGATGAAGAAGATATTATTGATAATAAGCCTTTTAATTTGTATTATACATGCAAATGCACAAACAAAAGAAGAGATCCTGAAAATTCAGGAAGCTTCCAACATGAAGGAACTTCAATTGCTAAGTTTAAAATACAAGCAAATGGATGAAGAGCGAAATGCCAGGGTCAGCCTGTTTGCTAAACAAAACAACTGGCCAATTTTCAAATATAACCCCGATGGTTCCTTTGACCAGTTGATGGATGTGACTAACGATAGAACTAAAACCCAGCTTTATTATACCATAAGTAATGTGAATGCCGCTAAGTCAACTAGAACAGACCATTTAAATACCGGAGGTTCCCTGGGGCTGAATTTAAACGGTCAGAATATGACTGCTGATGTTTGGGATGGCGGCCCGGTTCGTACAAGCCACCAGGAATTTGGCGGCAGAGTATTTATTGCTGATGGTGCTACTACTCTTAATGGTAATAGTAATCATGCCACTCATGTAACAGGTACAATTGCAGCAATGGGAGTTATGGCAATTCTTAAAGGTATGGCCCCTCAGGCTAATGTCAGGACCTATGATTGGAATAGCGACTTATGGGAAGCTACAACTGCAGCGGCAAACGGTATGTTAGTATCTAATCATTCTTATGGTTTCTATGCTAATGGAATAAATGCTGATTGGTTTTTTGGCGCTTATACTGACTATTCAAAATATTGGGATAACCTGATGTTTAATGCCCCTTATTATTTAATGGTTAAAGCCGCCATGAATGATGGAAATGATAATGTATCTAATTCACTTCCTTTAAACGGGAACCCGGCTTTTGATAAATTAACTGGTATGTCTACAGCAAAAAACAATTTAGTGGTAGCCAATGCAGAAGCTGCCAATGTTACTTCTAATGGTGTTTTAATCGGTGTAAATATTAATAGCTCCAGCAGCCAGGGGCCTACGGATGACCTGCGCATAAAACCGGATATTACAGGCAATGGCACAGGTCTTTATTCCCCTATTGCTGGTAGTGATGCTAATTATACGAGCTTTTCCGGTACCTCTATGGCCAGTCCGAATATTACAGGTTCACTCTTATTATTACAACAACATTATAACTCATTAAACAGTAATTTTATGCGGGCTGCTACTTTAAAAGGCCTGGCGCTTCATACCGCTGATGATGCAGGCGCTCCCGGCCCTGATGCTGTTTTTGGCTGGGGATTACTCAATGCCAAGAAAGCCGCGGAAACAATTTCTCAAAACGGAAACAAATCAATCATAAAGGAATTAATATTGAGTCCGGGAGAAACCCGTACGTTTAGTGTTAGTTCGGATGGCCTAAATACACTAATGGCTTCCATATCCTGGACAGACCCTGCAGGAGAAATAAATATTAATGGTACACCTAATTTAACTACCCCCGTGCTGGTTAATGATCTGGATATTCGTGTAACTCAAAACGGAACAACATCATTCCCATATAAATTAACATCCATTACTACCAGCAGCGCAGGAGATAATCTGGTAGATCCTTATGAAAGGGCAGATATTGCCGGAGCTTCCGGGTCATACCTAATTACAGTTAGCCATAAAGGAGTTTTAACTAATGGTAAGCAAAATTTTTCGTTAATAATTACCGGCATTAGCATTGCTCCATGTCCTTCCGATATAACCATTACAAATAACTATTCTGCACCGCTTACTCAATCACAAAGCTGGATAAAATCATCAGGGCAAACTACTATTCTAAGCAATGTAAATGTAAAGTTAGATGCTAACCCGGCGAATGGTTATGTACTATTCATGCCTGCCGCTGCTACTGATTTCTTTTTGGCTGAACCCACTGCTTCCGGTGTATTTACGGCACAGGCATTAGACGGATGTAGTATTGCTATTCCATCATTTAGAAGTAATGAAACAAATTCTACAGAAGCTACTGCCTTCCAAAGAAATTTAACTACTGCGACTGTACAGGCTACTGGCAAAAAAGAATTCTTGGCAGTCCCGGAACCAGCTTTTATCATTTATCCAAACCCCAGTACTGGGACAGCTACCATCAGGACTAAGGGTATTGAAGATGGTGTGATAGAAGTATATAATTTGTCAGGAAACAGGATTTACCAAACAGATATCAAAGTGAATACGTTTGAGTATAAATTGGATCTTTCAGCCTATCCCCGCGGGATGTATCTCGTAACGATCAGTTCAAAAGGTAAAATAGTTACCACCCAAAAACTTATTTTGGAATAAGCTAATCCCGGAGAATTAGTAATTAAAACCCAATCAACATATCAGTGTTGGTTGGGTTTTTATATGCCAGAATGTGGAGATTAAAATTTCGATTAAGTAGGCTGGAAAACAAATTGGCTGTTTATAGTTCAGTATGATTATAGATTGCTTATTGTTATTGGGAGCAGGTAACATAACATAACAGGTTGATATTAAAAGCCGTTTTGCATATTTTATGATATTCTTTAAGAAAAGAAGCCAAAGGCAAAAACACTTTTTCAAGCCATTTAAAAATGAATTCAATTGAAATCTTAACAATTTAAAAAAACAATCCTGTTCAATTAAAACTAAAATATTATGTTTGACTAAATAAAACAATCAACTTTCATCATCAACCATATAAAACTTGACAAATATCAAATTAATCCAATATGTATCACAAAGAAAGTTATAGGAAACATGGGGAATGGTACAACAAACATTTTCCTACCGAAGAATCGAAGGCTAAACACATACAGAAAATAAAATCTACCGACGAAAACAATGTATCTAATTGGCTTCAAAACATCTTCTTTTCCTGTTTAAAACCACTAACAAAATCACCCAATCAGCGGTGGCTCACTGTTGGTGATGCCTATGGCTTAGATGCATATCATATTTTGTCTCATAAAGATCAGGAAGCACATGCTAGTGATTTAAATAGCGATTTCCTGCGAATTGCAAAACAAGAAGGGGTTATTACAGACTATTCCTCAGAAAATGCAGAAATGCTCTCTTTCGAGGATGAAACTTTCGACTATGTGCTTTGTAAAGAATCATATCACCACTTCCCTCGACCATATGCTGCACTATATGAAATGATACGCGTATCAAAAAAAGGTATTGTAATTATTGAGCCACAAGATCCAATTTCGAAAATGCCTTTTTTACTATTTATGACTAACTTATTTACGGTTATCCATTCTGGTCTTGCTAATAAATTTTGGAAAAACCGATTTTCTTATGAACCAGTTGGGAATTTTGTATATAAAGTTTCAGAGCGTGAGTTTGAGAAATTTGCTGCTGCGTTAAACTGCCCGCTAATTGCATTTAAAGGAATAAACCCCAATTTTTATTATCCGGGTGCAGAAAATACAAAAGCGAAACTTAGTGATAGTAAATTTTTTAAAATAAAACTCAAGAGAGGCATCCTTGATTTTTTAGTTAAGATGAAGTTTATACCGAGTCAGGTTTTATGCACTGTTGTGTTTAAATCTACCCCAGAGGCATCTACTTTGAAAGATCTGAAAATTTCGGGATATAAAATTGTTCATATTCCCCCTAATCCTTATTTGGGTTAGCATAAATAGATATTTAAATGTCTTTTGTCTCGGCAGGATTTCCCAAAGAGAATCCTTTACTACAAGACATGGCGAGCTAACCAATAGAAAATAATTTGAAATCCGGTTTTTCCCGATTATCCGGTATTTATAATATCTGACTAAAAATTCCATATTCTATAAAAAAAGCCTTGCCCTATAGGCAAAGCTTTTATGTTTATTAGCAAAGAGAGAATATTGTATAAAGTGTTGTACCTACACAAACACCTCTTTCCTCGAAGCAGTTCCCGTATTCACCTCTTTCACAAAATCCACCGCCCTCATTTCCCCCGCCTCAATCTTCACCCTGTACACCGCCGGGTTAATATGTTCAAATACTACCACCCCGTTCACATCCGTAAATAATTCCATCACCTGTTCCCCATCCTCCTGTATACAAACCCTGGCACCCGCAACAGGGGTATTCTCATCCAGCTTTTTTAAGGTCAGCTTAAAACTGGCACTCCCCGGAGGCGATACGATCAGTTTAATCGCGCTAAACACAAATAATTTCTTCTTTTCCCCCTCTTTGGCAAACAAACGCTGCCCCTCTTCGCAAATATCCATTACATCCTTATAAAGCACATTATTCGCTTGATG
>JBASZP010000103.1:0-5166 GCA_049660965.1 Daejeonella sp.
GTATCTCTTTTCCCATAATTATCTAACAAAAAGACAACAACCTCTTCAAATTCAATAAATCGAATGATATTTGAAGGTAATTCAAAAGTAGTCCCTCCAGTATGGAATTTTGTTAAACTATCTAACATTATGTGCATAATCATTTTATTTAAAAAAATCCTCAATATTACTTAAATTCTGAAACCAACTTTCTTGTGGCTTAGTAACTTCATATTGTATTCCACCCCCAGTTTGCTTTAGTCCGTTTGCCCATTCTTGAGCACCCGCTGTAGATTTTCTTAGAATTGAACCTGCCGGTACTTCTACTAAAGCTATTTTAGAAGGCCTGTTTGGTAATCCTAATTTTTCTGTCATATCTTCTACACTTTTATATTTTCTTAAATCTTCAATTCTAAAAATCCATCGTGAGTCTATATCATCAATATTATCATACAATCTCACAAAATATCCTGTTTCTTCTAATTTAAAATCTGTTACAGAGTTTGATTTAGAATATGGATAGTTAGTCGCATTTTGACCATATCTGCTTTTATATTCAAGTTCTAAAACAGAATGATTTTTAACACTGGTTTTACCCATTTTTGGGAAAGCAGTAGTTTTTTTCAATTCAGAGAATAACTCCGATATTTTATCTGCCTTAAATAATTGATTGTATTTAGTAAGATTTTCTAAATAACTTCCTCCACTCTTAATAACTCCACCTTCATTCCCCCCAATATACTTCCCCGGGTTTTCCCCTGCATCTGCCAAAGCATCCTTTAATTGCTTTTCAGTATATCTATTCCATCTGTTAACAGCAAACCCTACGCCTTTTTGTGCTAAAATAGCGATGATACCCTGCCTTAAACCATACAGCAGGCTCTGTTCTATCTTTATTTCCGACAGCTTTTTACCACTACCGATCTGTTTTAGGATATCATCACCAGCACCGGCTGCAAAGCCTGCCAGTCCCGCACATTTACCGCTGCATGTTTCTACAAAAGCAGCAGTTGCACAACTGGTAACCGCACTCGGTATAGATACCTCCTTAACCAGGTCAGAAAACTCGTGCGGCTAACCCAGGTAGATCTTAACCAGGGAATTGATCCCCAGTTGAAAAGAAACATCCAGCATAACCCCGCCTGTGCATTTGGCGGCTTTTTTAGCCGCCGCCGCTTCTAAAGAAACACCCAGTGTAGCGCCATAAAATATCACTTCACCCACCGCATTAGAAAACGCGGCACCGGCTGAAATACCTTTTGGAAGATCATCCAGGTCTTTGCGGCAATGAGTACTAATTTTAAATTACCAGTAATTGGTTCAAAGAACTTTTCGTTTTTAAGAAACGAATAAAACGTAGTATTTTTAAAGATTGCTCAAATAGGAGAAATTCATTAAATTATTATAATTACCAAAATTTCCACCAAGGTATTTTTTGTAAATATTTACTCCCTTTTAATATAATCCAATTATATGCATTTAAATCTATTGGAATCATTACTCCCAAATGGCGGCTATACTTCATGATACTCTCAAAATCAATTAATAATTCATCTTCCTCTTGTTTTTCAAATTGAAGTTTCTCTCCAAAATTTATAGAGTCTGTTTCATCATCGTAGTTATTTTCGATCTCACGTATCTTTACCCCTTTATCATATAATGCAAAATAGTAATAATCGGATACCGTTTGAGCAAATACAATTATGCATTGAGAATTTATTTCCTTTGAAATTCTTTTGCAAAATATTTCAAGTTTATCATAACTATTAAGAATTATAGTTATCCATTCTGGCTGCGTTTTTCCTATAAGGATGTAGTTTGGAGAAGCCTTTTTCAACAAAAAACTGGAATAAAAATCAATAGGGAAAGGAACTCTTTTGTAGGATTTTATACTTAGAAAGTTCAATATTTCTTGTTCATCTGAAGTTTTTATATATAATGCAGCCCAAGTTGCCATTAACTTATGATATTAGTTTAATACTTTATGAATACTTCTTTACTAATCCGTCAAAATCACACCATTCCCTGAAAAGGCGTTGTTTCTCCCTGTTTTCTGCTGTTGCGGATTCTTCTACTTTTTCAAATAGCTGGATATAAACCATATCGTTTTCTAATACCTTTATTTCTACTGCATACGGAAAAGCTAATAACCGCTCTTTGGATACTAACTTATAAAACGGCTCTCCGAACCACATTTTCCAGGCGGGTACTAACCAGGAATAACCACATTGCTCTTTTGAACCCCAATTTTGGGAGATATCGAATTCTTTCATCCCAAATTCATCAATCCTATAAGGTAGCCCTTTGGCTAATTCTAAAGATATACCAGCAACTGCGTAAGTTGATTCATGTGTTAATGTTTGCTGGGTCACATATCTTTCATTAAATACACAAGCAGAAACAAAACCTTGTTTATGTAGTATTACAGGTATTAACTCCTGTAAATTAAGATATTCTTGATCCAAGGTTAATGTAAAAGTTGAAAATGGAACTTTTGTGGCAGTAGCTGTACCTAAATGTATTCTATCTTTAGTTTCGTGATTGGATATGGATATTTGATTGGAGATATCTTCTCCTAATAGTTTTAGAAATTTTTTCTCGTTCCATGGTCCAGTTTTATATCTAACCACATATGAGGTTGGCTCGAATTTTTTGTATTTATCATACATTTGCTTAAAAAAAACTGCATTTAACTTATTTAACTCGAAACTAGCTGTTATTGATACCTTCATATTTTGATTATTACTCCACCTCAAAAATCCTAATATTGTTTTTGCCTAAAGCATCTATTGCTTTTTGCTGTACATCGTCTAATACTTTTCTATTATACCCCTTGGGTATAGCAATATCCAAGCGTACCTGTGTTACTTTTAACTCCTGTCCAAAGCCTGCTATAGCCCCTTTGGATTTTATCTGTGCCAGTTTATCAATATTCTGCATAATATTACTAAACTCAAAATTCTTTTGGGCATTTACGGTTTTTAAACTCACGGCTAGTCCATCCTTATAAAAATCTATGGTTGGGAAGAAAGGTGAGATCTCCGTTGCTAAATGCCGGTAGCCTTTATAAATGTTTTTTGCCAAATGATTTTCAAAGAGTATGCCGCGTGAAAAGTTGGGCAGCTTCCAAATAGCTTCTACCGATAAGCTGATGGAACCTACCTGTTTTAATACACCAAGTTCTCTGAGCTCGGCCAGGCCAAACAAGGTAATGGCTGCGTTAAAAGTACCCCAGCCATAATCACCACGGCTAAAGTCATTAGTGGCTTCTAACCCGCTTTTAAATGGCGATAACTGGTAGATCACATAAAAGGGATTGTTCCAGGCTGCTATTTCATTGGTACCTGCGGCTTGCTGAATGGTAAAACGGGCCGCGGTTATTTCTTTTTTCCGCTGTTCACGCTCATTATCTAACCGCACTGCCTGCATGGCAGAGAAATAACCTAAATCATTCATCTGTTTCTCATCATACACATAGGCGGTTATAAGTTTTGACTGCTTCCAACCTAAGGCTGTCCAGTAATACCATCCGGGAGGATATTTTTTCAGTTGTTCCAGATCACTTTTCAGGTCATTTTCAATTTTAGTTAATGCTCTGGCCGCTTCGCCTGCCTGTTCGCTCACCTGAGGGTTATTTATTGATGCCAGTTTAGTAGCTTCGATAGTTCTCTTTATTTCTTCCTTTCGGATTTTCTTTTCTTCTTCGGTTATCGGCAATTTATTCACCAGGTCTTCTAAACCAGAATAGACAATGTCTGTGATCGTATTGATCTTTTCCTGATTCTCTTTTGGGTTTTTCAGCAGTTCTTTCAGCGTAGCTATTTGATCTGTTAAGGATGACAGAGCCTCTTTTAACTCCTTCAACCCATTCCCCTGCTGTGGGGTTTCCAAACCCTGAACGCCCACTTTCAGCACCCCATCCACCAGCTGGTATTTACTGTTGATGCTAATATTGTTAAAAAGTACATTAAACCGCAGGTTGCTGAAAACCGGTACCGTGATGGTACCCGTACCGCTAAACTTTCCATTCTGAGAAGCCGTTACACTCGTCACCGTTACGCTGAAGTCCCCAGCCGTAAATACATTGCCCGATAACAAATTATCCAGCAGCTTACTTTTATCTATCTTGATAGAAGAACTTTGTTTGCCGCAGACAAAATCTCCCTGTGAGAACTTTTCATCCGGCATCTGGAACTGTTGCAGTTGGGTATAATCCCCGTAACCGTTGATGCATTGCGCCTTGACCTGGTATTCGTAGGTTTTACCTGGTCGCAACCCCTGTGCGATGAATTGTTGAGTGTAGATTTCCTGTTCAAACCATTGGGCTGTTTGGTTATTGGCTTCGCGGTAGCGGATGGTAAAGGCCTGCTGCAAAGGCAGGGCTTCCCAGCTGAATTTCAGGCTGTTTGGGTCGTTTAGCTGGGCGAGGATATTTAATGGCGGTGCGCATTTATCCCCATAGGTAAACTTGACCACTTCGCTGTTGCCATTATTGATGAACAGGTCTTTGCCTTCGGCTTCTATGGCTTGTACTTGTACGGCATAAGTGTTTCCCGCGGTTAAGGCCGGTTCAGCGGGGCCGTACAGCAGGATGGTCTGGTCGGTAAACGTTTCAAACAAGGGGCGGGTGCTCCGGATGGCATCATTCGGGTCACGATCAGCAGGAATAAGCTCTACTAATCTAAAGTTATAAGCTACGTTATAAGCAGCATTAATGGACCCCGTATGGCGGGGAACCCATTGGAAGATGACGTTCTGGGGTTCCAGGGCTTGTACTTTGCTATTTTGCAGGGGGCTATTGATGATCGGGGAATAGCTCAGGAAGACGGACAGGACGGTGCTGCCTGCATTGGAAACAACGCTCTTTTGGTAATAATCCAGTACTTCTACGCTGATGCGGTACACGCCTTCGGGGAGTTTGCCTCCGTTGCGGCTGAAAGTACTTTGGTCGAGTCCCTGAAAGACGAGGTTTTTAGGATTGAAGTAAGGTTCCAGATTACTGCCGGAAAAAGTAATTAACTCCCCTGGGTTTAAATAGAAAGGCTGGACATAGAAATCGTTCTTGTTCTGAATGGTGATCCCAAAACCTTCGAGTTTAAAACGCAAACGGCAGGGGTAATTGCTTTTGGTCAAATCCTTCAGAAACAGCCTGACCTGCATCTTATCGGAACCATTACCGGCATAATC
>JBASZP010000104.1:0-8126 GCA_049660965.1 Daejeonella sp.
ATCTAATATTGGTTCGTACATAAACGAATTTAGGTGTATGTTTTCTGGTGTCATTAAGTTAACTTGCTCCAAACACTTTATATTCGCTGTTTCATTTTGATAAATCTCCACATACTTTTTGATTAAAACATGTGTTTGGTTTGCCATTATAGATTTCCAAAAAGCATCATCATTAATTTTCAACACCATAAACTCTTCTGCTTTTAGTCTTATAGCAATCGCTAAAACAATTTTGTTTTCTAAATCAATAATTTGGTCTATTGAAATAAGTATTGCGTCGGCAATGCTGTAAATTAAATCAAGAACATTACTTTGTCCATTATTGAGAGCTAGTGCTGCCTTGTCAACTAAGATCAGTTTAAAGATGGCTTCTAATTCTGCCAATTTGATAGTTGCAGTATTTTCTTTGAAATGTAATAAAGATGTTAGACTATCAAAATGAGCTATATGTCCTCCGTATTCTGCAAGATTTCTAACAAATGGAATTGATGCTACAAGCATCGTTTCATTTTGGTGCAAGTTGTCTTTCCAATGCGTGAACGGGTTTTTTTGATATTTTTCAGTTATGAGTTGAATGTCAGTAGCTGTTTTTACTGTATTTAATTTGTTATTTCTTCCCATATTTAATCTACTACTTACTGTTCGATGAAAATCGAAGTTGTGCGTTAGTATTAGTTGAAAGAAATTGGGATCCTCAGAAATCTCTTTTAAATACTCAATGATTGCGTATTTGTTCTTATAATCGAAAGAGTCAGCAATATCATCAACGATAAAAATTGTTTCCTGATTTGCTTTTTGTCTTGCCCTTACTTCAAAAATGATATTCAAGATATATAAAGCTCTTTTTTCTCCTTGACTTAATACTTTTAAAAGTTCTATTTCATCAACACCTTCTTCTTGGTTCAAATCATTATCTTGGAAAATAAAATTGAGGTTGGGGCTTTCGCTTTTTAATATAACATCATCTTGGTTTTTCATTTCCAATTTAAAAGGGACTGAAAATCTTTTATTGAAAGTTTTAATTACTTCTTTCCAATCGGTTTCTTCTTCTTTCGCTATTGCAATTATTTTTTCTATTTCTATTTTGCCATTTTTATATTCAGTTAATAGGTTTTTAAATAATTCTTTCTGTTCAATCAAATAGGAAAGCCAAATATCTTTTTTAAATTTTTCCAAATTTGATAGTAGAGGTAAAATTTCTTTGTTATCAAATAAGTAATCCCTGAATTCTCTTAACTGGGCAGTTGTAAGTTTACCATCAATTTCCGTAAATTTCTTTTGAATTTCAGCATCATTTAATACCGTTTCCATTTCCTTAGATATAATTTCTTGAAGTTCGCCTTCATTTGAAATTACATCATTTGTTGTGCCATTAAAAAGATTTACAGAATGTTGAGCATTAAAAAAGCCGTTCGTTTTAAGGCTTTTTTGCACATCAGTAACATTGTAATGATTAAAGCCTTTTTTAAGATATTTTGAAGATTGTATCAAAGTGTCATACCTTTCAATATAACCTTTTATTTGCTCCTTGAAATCCTTTGTATTCAAAAAAGCTACTACTTTTTCATCAAATATTTTATTGTAAGTCAAACTTGAATAAGGATGCTCCTCAGTTTCAGTTATTTGATTTTCTAAGCTAAGCAAAGTATCTAAAATGGGTTTGTTTCCGAAAATTTTAGGTAGTTCGATATCAATTGTATTTCCCTTACCAGTTAATCCCGAAAGCTGTTTTAGTTTTGTAAATAAATGTGTCTTTTCTTGTTCAATTGTCTTAAGGATTTCTTCATATTTTTCCTTCAAATCTTGATTAACCAATAGGGTTGTCAACCTTTCAGATTTGTAGCTTTCTACATATGGTTCAATAACGAAAATTTGTTCGGGAGCTAAATCTGTATCTGCTTGGTCTTTAATTTCTCTTATTGTCGCACGATCTTTAAATATTATGTCTTTTGTATCTTCTCCTTTACTGAAATCCCTAAATGTTTTTGCTAAAGATGTTTTCATTGTACCATTGGGTGCATAAATTGAAAAAACCTTCTTTTGAGAAAAATCAAATTTGTGTTCCAATTTTTTAATCCCGTAGCAATTCTCAAGTTTTATTTTCAGTTCGGTTGTCATATGAGTATTTAATCTGTTTTGAAGGGAATGTTCTGTATGTGCAAGATGTTGATAAGCTTGCCGCTAACGGTTTGGCGCTTGGCGAAGGTGGCGATTTTCACCACAAATGTTGATGCGGAGAACCAAACTTTGATTAACCACAAATGTGTCTTCGGAGCACTGAACTGCCACTTTTGCCAAACGCCTGTTACCGCCTAGTGCTTCTTTTTCTGTCATATTTTACATTATAAGTTGGTCAAGTTTTTTTGTGAAAAAGTCGTCAATTGCTTGTTCGTTTTGTTGCTCTTTGAAATGTAAAAGTTCACTTATATCACTGTCGTCAAGCACAAGAACAAATCCCTTCCTGTCATTCATTACATCTTTACATCTTTCAATCATTTTGGGTCTGTCAGCTATTGAACGGCAAAGTAAAATTCCAAAAAGTCCCCTTTTGTCACTAAACCTTCCTTGAAGTTGGTCTATTTCGGGATTGCCAATTTCCTTTCCATAGTTTTTACATTCTATAAATATTTTCGGACACTTTATTTGATGTAGTTGGTTTAACGATTTGAAAAATCCGCTGTTATCCGAGTTGTTAAAAACTATGTCTATTCTCTTTCTACCATTGTTAATTGCAACTTCACTGTCAGGACTTGAAACACGAACACTGAGAATATGAATTAAATTGTCAAAAGAAATTTTATGATAATTATTGGCATCATCATTACCTGTCTTAATATTTGATAGAATTCCAATACGGTCTGTTGCGGTCAAAACTTTCTTGTTTGGTTGAAGGGCAGGAGTTTCCTGTTTTATTGCAGTCCGCCTTAGTTCTGATTTATATTTGTCTAAAACTGCTGGGTGTTCCTTGGAAAATTGATAAAGAAAATTTGTAGACATTGGATACTTTTCTTGCAAATCCTTTTTTCTAACTACAACTCTTCCATTTTTCAGAATTGAAGCCAATGCGTCACCTGCGTGTTCGTGTTCTGCTCTTAAAAATTCCAAAACAAAATTTCTGTAATACTTGTCTTTGCTTAATTGTGGGTCACGCCTAACACTTGTAATTGGAAGTAATATTTTAGGTAAGCCATTTATGATTGGTAGTTCAGCATAAAAACTTGTAAAGGTCAAAGTGTCATAGTCAAATGTGTTATTTACTGGAACTTTTTTTAGTGGTATTCCGTGTTTTTTGCATTGTTGTTGAGTAAATTCAATTAATGGCTTCTTTAAAATATTAGAAGTAATATCCGAAATTTTATCTCTGTTAATTCCGGGTATCATTAACGCACAGTCTGCAATATCCTTAATGTCGCCTGATTGAGCTGCTTGACTACTTTCAAACGCAGCTTGAATTTCCTTTGCTTGAATTCCACCAATTCCACGACCACTAGGTTTACCTGATGAATATCCAAGAGCTACTTCGTCAACTTCGTGTAAAGCATTTAAAAGTGTCTTAATAGCTTTTTTGTCACCTACTTTGATGCTGTCTATTAGATATTGAAAGAAACCTGTTATATGAAGTTCACATCTTCTCGACCAATTTGTTCCCATTGCAGAAATGCCGTATGGGTCAAGAAATAGCTGTATGTCTTGGTTAGCATAAATGTCTAAAAATTCCAAGTCTTCGGATTTTACTTTAAGTCCAAAGTGTTCACTAAATCTTGGTGGTTCAACTATTATTTTCTTCATATTATTTTGTCTATTGTTCTGGTGTCGGTTTTTTTTAGCATTGGCGGTAACTCAAATATAGACGCAAGTACCCAAAGTTCCAAGCACCGAAGTAAATAACTTATAAAGTTACCCTTTATACTTATGATATAACATTTTTTTTTAAACATATCTGTTTTAAAATATAACAGACACGTTTTAAAACTAAACCTACTTGTTTTGAAACTAAACGGGTACGTTTTAAAATAAAACAGATACGTTCTAAAGCTAAACCTCTTTGTTTTACCAAAAAACGTGTACGTTATAAAGCTAAACGAGTACGTTTTAAAACAAAACGTGTACGTTATAACGCTAAACGTACACGTTATAGAGCTAAACCTATTTGTTTTAAAACAAAACAGATACGTTATACAATAAAACAATCTGTTTTATCAAAAAACGGGTACGTTTTAAGTTTTTACTCCCTGTTTTTAGCGCTAAACGTACACGTTATAAAACAAAACAATCTGTTTTACCAAAAAACGGATACGTTTTAACTTAAAACCTATCTGTTATGGTTTAAAACCTGTCTGTTTTTTTAAGGTTTATTGATACAGGGTAATGTATTTGTGTATTTTTTACCGTACCGTCTTTATTGGTAGTAAGAATGCTGCGGTTGATATCTACCGGATTAAAGCAATTTTCAAATAAGTACATAAAACGGTTGTTAGTGGGGCTAATAACCTGAGTTGGGTTAATGATTGGCCTGTAAATGTTTTTCAGACAAAACTTGCATTAACGATGGAAAATACAGCAGGATTAAAGAGCATTCGCCTGTTGCCTAACTCTGAATTCATTAGGTGCGCATTGGTATCGTTTTTTAAACTCGCGGAAGAAATAAGACTGGTTATTAAAGCCTGTACGGTAAAATATTTCGGATACGGTAAGGTTTGTAGCTATAAGCAGATGGGCTGCCTGTTTTAAACGGATATGCTTTATAAATTCTGCGGGAGTCATATTAGTCATTGTTTTTAACTTGCGATATAATTGCATTTTGCTCATAGCTAATTCACTCTCCAGTATGGCTGCATTTAACTCCGGCTCATCCAGTTTTTTTTCTATAATAGCTAATAGTTTATTTAAAAATTGTTTGTCGTTATCTGCTAAATCAGATTCCACGATAAAATCTGTTGGATTATCATTATTAAAGAAATCCTGTAAACGTTCCTTATATTCCAGAAGTTTGCGGACACGTACCTGTAAATGAGCGGTATGAAAAGGTTTAGCAATATAAGCGTCTGCTCCAACTTCATAACCTTCCGTCCGGTTTTCCATGTTACCTTTTGCAGATAAAATAATAAAAGGAATATGACAGGTTGCAGGTGCATTTTTAATTTTATTGCACAATTCCAGGCCATTCATATCGGGCATCATAACATCACTGATGATCAAATCCGGAATTACCTTAAGAATAAGCTCAAGCGCTTGTTTGCCGCCCGCTGCTTCATAGATGGTATACTGATCTTGTAAAATATCTTTTAATAAATAACGTATTGCGGCTTCATCATCTACCAGAAGAATGCTTTTTCGCTTGTTTGGTTGTAAATCGTTAATAATGGCCTGCTTATTATTTTCAACTGTTGATTCCCGGGCTATTTCATGATGGGAAACCATGGACTTATACAGGAACGAAGAAGGATTGGTTGTTAACTGCTGGCTGCTACCTGCTGGCAACTGTTCATTTATAACCGGTAATGGAACATGAACTTTAAAAGTAATCCAGTTATTTTCACTGCTCACTTCTATTTGCCCGTTTAATAGCGCTACAAGCTGCTTGGTAAAAGTAAGGCCTATACCTGCACCAAATTGTCCATAACCTTTAGCATTTGCTTCATAGAATTTATCAAATAACCTGGCCAAATCATTTACAGGTATCTGGCATCCGGAATTAGCTACTGTTATTTCCAGTTTATTGTTAAGCTTATTTTCATAAACTGTTAAAACCACCTGTTCATTCTTCCCTGAATGCTTAAAGGCATTAGACAACAGGTTAAACATAATTTTTTCCAGTTTATCTTTATCTATCCATGCTGTAATATTGGGTAATATATCCCGGTTATAAATCATATCATTCTGTTCGCTTAAAGGAGTAAACAGGGCAGATAATTTGTCTAATAATTCAGATACATTTAAATAACCATACTGATTTTTCAGGAAACCGGCCTCAGCTTTACGAAAATCCAGCAGTTGCTGTACTAAATAAGTAAGTCTGGATGCCTGCTGATGAATTAATGATAAAAAATAAGGCTTCCCTTGTTGTTTTCCTTCGAATTTATTTTTTTCAATAAAGCGCTCTGTTGATCCCATAATCAACGTGAGCGGAGTTTGTAATTCATGCGTAATATTAGTAAAAAAGCTAAATTGCTCCTGATGCAGGGCTTTTTCCTTTTCACGCATCACATGTTCCATAGTTAGTTGCAGTTTTGTTTGCTGCTTATTCTTTCTGTATATATAAAGCATGTAGCCCGCGGCAGACAGAATTAAAAAGTACAACAGAAATGCAGGGATGGTAAGCCAGAAATATTGCTTTATCTGTAGATTAAATACTGTAACCTCAGGTATCCAGACCCCTTCTCCGTTAGACCATTTTACTTTTAAAGTATAGTTACCCGGCGGGATATTATTGTACATTATTTTGCCCGAGGTGCCCGAATAATGCCAGGTTTTATCATTTCCCTCTAAATAATAAGCATACTGACATTTTTCCGGATCTAAAAAACTGATGGCTTTCAACTGGAGTTCAAAAAAATTCTCTTTCCGGTTAAGTGAATAGGCTAAAGGAGTATTCATATCCGCTTTTAATACAATGAAGCCATTCTCATTGATACTATTTCCTCCTAATTGAATATTTGAAACAAGCAGATTAGGCCGGAATGTATTTTTCAGGATATTTTGCGGAAGGAAATAATTAAATCCATAAGTACCTCCAAAATAAAGATGATCAGATTGATCTTTCCAAACAGCTCCATCGCAAAATTAATTACTTTGTAATCCATCCACTTGCTGATAATGTGATATTTTAATCCCGAATTGTCGGGATGAGGGCTGTACTTTAGCCAAACCATTATTAGTACTTACCCACATATTACCCATTCCATCTTCTTCTATGGCATGTATGGTATTATTAGGTAAGCCATTGGCTGTGGTCAGTTTTTGAAAAACAGGCCGGGCTTTAAATGCATCTTTTTGATCCATCCAATTGAGTCCGTAGCTGGTTCCAATCCAAATTCTGTTCTTTTTATCTTTATAAAGCGATAAAATATCATTATGAGATAAACTTCCTTCATACGTAAACGCTTTAAAAGTTTTAAATTTCTTTGTTTTTTTATCCAAAAAACTTAAGCCTCCGTAACGGCATGCTACCCATAAATGATTATCATCTCCTTCTGCCAGAGCATATATGATATCATTAGCCGGCCCGGTATTGCTATTATTATAAAGATATTTTTCCAGAAAAGACAATGAGAGATTTCCGGCCTGATCTCTGTTTAGTTTTAAATGAATGAGTCCGTAACCACTGGTACCCAGCCATACTGAATGATCCTGGTCCTGAAATATGGCATATACTGATCCGAATTCAGGATATTTATCATTTCCTTTAATAGTTGCCCATTTATGGAATTTCTGGTTTTTCAAATCATATACTCCAACTCCTTTGCCATCTGTACCCATATAGATCAGATCATCTGCCCCCTTTTTAAGTGAATAAACAGAATTGTTATCCAGCTCTGCCGGCGATAAAAAGCTTTGTTTTTCTGAAACTTGCCGGGAATCCGACCAAAAATTTCTAACCTTAATAATGCCGCTACCTTTAGTTCCTACCCAAAGGTTTCCATTTTCTTCACAAAAAGCCCTTACTGATCTATTATAGGGCATTCCATTATCTGAAGTGTTAACAGTGGCAAAAGATTTTATTTGGGGATATATTTTTATAATCCCGTTACCATCCGTACCGCACCATAAAATCTGTTCACTGCCCGGAGCCCAGGATGTTACCCTGATATTTTGCATTTGCCGGGCTTCCTCGCTAAGGAAAGAAGAGGGTTGAAAATTAGAATCATATACCCCATATCCTTTTGCAGACCAGGCAAGAAGATAATGATCTTTATAGAAAATCATATCTGTAATACCTGTTTTCGTCTTTATAACCGGCTTTTGTTCTAATGTTTTGTTATTTATCTCAAATAACTGGCCGTCTGCTGTGCTAAAAAATATATGCCCGTTAACATGAAAAAAATTGATTATACTACTATTTTCCCGGTATGTATGCAAAGGTTTAAATCCATGTTGGCCTTTTCTGCTATACATTTCCAGGCTTC
>JBASZP010000105.1:0-2627 GCA_049660965.1 Daejeonella sp.
GGATGCCTTGCAACCTGTTTGATCAATTCTACTAATTGCTCTGTGCTCATGGCCGGATGTTGTTCTTCTGCCCCGGCCATAGAATAAATTTTGGTGGTATCATCCAAAGTTCCGTCAATATCATCAACTCCAAAGTTTAACGATAATTGGGCTGTGCTTCTGCTAATCATAGCCCAGTAAGCTTTGATGTGATCAAAATTATCCAGATAAATACGTGATATAGCATAATTCCTTAGATCTTCAATCACAGAAACTTCGGCCACGTCTGACATTTGGTTATCTTTATTTCTGAATTTCAGAGGTATAAATGTCTGGAAACCGCCCGTTTTATCCTGTAAATTTCTCAACCTGTCCATGTGATCAACCCGGTGTTCATATTCTTCAATATGCCCGTAAAGCATGGTTGCATTTGAACGCATTCCCAATTTATGCCATTCTTCATGAATTTGAAGCCATTGTTCAGCGGTACATTTATCTTTCGCTATCTTCTCACGAATTTCAGGATGAAAAATCTCAGCCCCACCACCCGGAATTGAATCTAAACCCGCTTCCTTCATTAGTTTCATTCCGCTGGCATAATCTATTTTGGCTTTCTTAAAAATATAATGATATTCAACCGGGGTTAAAGCCTTTACATGTAAACCAGGTCGGTGTTTATGAATTGCGGTAAATAATTCCGAATAAAATTTAACATCATATTGCGGTAAAACCCCTCCTACAATATGAACTTCTGTTACTGGCTGTCCGTCATATTTCTTTACCATATCCAGCATCTCATCCATGGTATATTCCCAACCTTCAGACCTTTCTTTGATCAAACGGGAGTAAGAGCAGAACTTACAATCATAAACACATAAATTGGTAGGTTCAATATGAAAATTTCGGTTAAAATATGTTTTATCTCCATGGCGCTTTTCGCGGATGTAATTTGCCAGAATTCCTAAATATCCTATTTCTGCTGTTTCATAGAGTAATACTCCTTCATCAAATGTAATTCTTTCATTCTCTTTTACCTTCCCAACAATAGATCTTAAGGTTTTTGGCAGGTTAATATCTTGTATTAATAATTCTAAATGAGATTTCATTTCAAGGGGGAAATTTTTCACAAAAGTACGAAATGAACAAACAATATTTGTTTTACTCTTGAATTAACTGCTTTCAAATAGTAAGTTTAACTTTTTGTTCAGTATAATAAAAAAGACCGAAAATTTTAAATTTCCGGTCTGACTTAATTTATTTAGAGATGATCAGCGGACTATATCAATACGATCTGCTAAAAGACATTTTTCTAGAGATGCTTTTCTTAGCTGTTTGCAATTTATAAATATAGAGTCCGCCATTTACTATCTCGTTTGCACTACTTGTTCCGTTCCAAATAACTTCATGTAAACCTTTAAGCTTATTCTCGTTTACTAATGTCTTAATTTCCTGACCAAAAGAATTATATATTTTCAGCGTTACAAAGGTATCCTCAACTAAATAATACCTTACTACGGTAGGTTGTGTAAGATTAAAGGGGTTTGGATAATTCTGATAAAGTTTACTAACTTTTAGATCAACTTCTCCTACCGGAGGATCTGGAATAACATCAACAGGATCAACGGGTGGATCCGGAATAATTCCGCCATCATTCATATTTTTTTGCCAAAGTTTTAACAGATCACGTAATGCTTCAGGTTTATTTACAGGAGCATCATCTCCTGTTTGAGATTTTTTATTAATTGCATGGCATCCTGAACAGGTCCGTATCTCTCCTTTTGCAAAACTTAACCAGTTACGCTCACGTACTACACCTTTACCGTTAGGGTCAGTAGTTTGCCAGGTAAGTGCACGGCCTGATGGAACTATAGCAGCCATAGAACCATCCAGTCCTAATTTAACACTACCATCAGGACCTAAGGGGTTTTTAACATTAGCGCTTGTTATCAGAGGATGTTCAACAGTATTATGCAAAGGCATTGCAAATACTCTCCTGCCGGGTTGAACGCCATTACCGTCATAATTCTTATAAGCACGAAGCATATCTGCCTGAAAGATCTGAAAATGAGAAATATCATACATTTTTCCGGGTTTAGCCCTGCTTTCAACTCCGTCTGGTACACGCAAATTATAGGGCTGTTGCACATCGGCCCTGTCTCTCTGCGTAGTGTTCCTAGAAACTATTAAGGCGAGGTTATTATCAATAAGCCATTTTCTGAATTTATTTACATCTACACCCTCTTCATCAAATACACTTTTTTCTACAGGCTCAATTAAACTAACTCTTGCTTTAGGTTGTTGTCTTGCTACTACTTCAACCACATCTACTTCATTCATAGGTCCATGATATTCATCTGGCGCCGCGTTACCATTCCAATATTTTACTGTTTGGATAATACCGGCACCAGTTAGTGGTTCACCGGCTATATGTTCAGTACTGGAAGGATCATTAGGGTAACGTTTAAGCATGGGTTTAATACGGAAAAAATAAGTATGTTGAGATGAACTTAAATGATATTCCTGTGTATGCGAAACAAGCATAGTTCTATTTTTAAGCATCACAGGGTTTCTGTAATGTCCTGTTGAACTCCCGTCTTCTGCGCTTAAATGATCATTTGTCCAATCAATCAAACTCATCTCCTCCGGGT
>JBASZP010000106.1:0-3577 GCA_049660965.1 Daejeonella sp.
ATGCAGAGCAGTTGATGAAACGCATGATAGATGTAATTAAGCTAAATACCGCTGTAGCCGGCGGTGCGGCCGTCTTAACCGAATATGAAAACTTTAAAACCCAATATGCCGCCACCCGCGGGATGCAGTTAACTAAAATCGGCGAGGTAAGCGCCGGCATTACCAGCCGCCAGGCTGCCGAAAAGGCCTGGGCTAAGCAGCTGTTTGATAACCTGCTGCTCATCATCCGTGAAAATAAAGACCAGCCGGCCCAGATCATTAACAACTTTTTTGACCAGAGCATTCTCCGCAGTAATACTATCGCTGATAGTGATGGAAAAGGCCGTGTGACGGGAATAGTTAAAGATGGGGATACTGAATTACCCCTTAAAAATGCACAGATCCATGTGGTAGATGGCGGTATTCATAAAGCCGGTACCGATACTGATGGCAAATACATTACCCAGCATGTAAGCACAGGTACTTATACCTTAAGGGTAAGTTGTGCGGGTTATGTTAATCAGGAAATTACTGTTAATATTGAAGATGAGGGTGATACTTCATTGGATGTTTTGCTGATTAAAGTATAGTTTTTAAGAAACTGTTAAAGCATGAAGAAGAGTTCCAACTCGCTTTGCTTAAAGCAATAAAGGTCTAAATTGCTTAACGTTTTAATGAGTCGGAGACTCTTTTCTATTGGTTAGCCTGTTACAACTTTGATTACAGAGGGTTTTAATTCATTTATCTTCACATCTATTTCATCAAAGATTTGTGAATAATTTTCGTCAGTAATTAGATTACGGGATTTAGCTTGAGGTATATATATTTTTAAGGTACTAGCCGCAGATTTGATTTCTGGATATAAAGAGTCAATAATTGCTACCATTAAACTTATCAGTCTTACATTAATTATTATTTCACTGGGATAGACTGGCACAATATATTCTTGCTGCTTTTTTAGAATTGAATTATATTCTTCTTTATCAGCTTTATCATCACGAATCCTCAAATTATGGGCAAGAGCATTATTACGAAGTTTCTTTATGTCTGGAAAATATTTGTTTCTAATACCAATTATATAAGATTCCTTTTCTAAATAAACTTCATATCGGGGCTCATTTGCTTTAATCTCTTTACTAAATCTTTTAAGTTCATCAAAAAAAGAGCATGTTTTAATAGAAATAATATCAATAAGAGGATAATACAAATCCTTCTCTAAACATTTTGTTTCTTGTAGTCTGTCTAGTATCGTTTTTATGCTTTCATGGAAATAGTGTAAATGCTTTAATGAGTATTGTGCTTCTAAATTGCTCCTAACCTCTTCTGATTTTGTATGCAGCCTTGCCTTATGCTCGTTTGCTGCACTTGTGCCTTTTTTCTTTCTCTTATAACTATTACTCATTTCAATTTTTAATATAATCAGGCACAAGTAGTTTTTGCCTGCTTGTTCTAATTCTCATACTTGCGCCAATTGAGGATTTTACCTGTATTTAAAAGACCAATAATTGAGCATATACCATTTAACTAAATCCTGTCCTTCTTCAATAGTATAGTCATATTGAGAAGTTCCTGTTAAAAGCTCATATATGCTGCTATTTCCTAAAAAGTCGCTTAATTTCTTAGTATGAAGAGTTTCATTAAGTGAATCTCCGAATAATGCAAGTAAGCTAATCTTTAAATCTTCTGGCAATGGAAAATCAAATTCAAACTCTTTGTATTTATCAGCTACTTGGGGCCAATCATATACAAGTATTCCGTCCTTATAAATATTATTCCATTTTGAAATACTATTCCTCATATATTGATTAATTACTTTTTTCATCATTCAATAGTTTCCATCTCTGGTTTAAGTCTCCCAGAGGATGAATAAATCTTTTCATAGAAACCAGGACTCCGTCCGGCTTCTTAGCATTTCAGAATCTATATGGAAGATATTTGATATTGCTCTGTTCTCTTTATCATTTGTATGTTTCTGCCTCCTGCCAGACAGAGTCTTCTGCTTCCTTTTTTTAATTTAAGTGAACCCTAAAGGAACCCTAAACCAGAGAGGTTCGTTATGCCCAATAGTAATATTTCCCATTTTCAGCAGGTGTTGTAAATCCATCGATAGGCTCATTAACAATCCAAACTGCATCTCCAGGGCAGTCATCTAAATACCACCAATAACTCTCCTCTTCCTTCATTCTCTCTTCATCAGGTAAAGCATTTCCAAACATTTTAACCTGTTCCTGAATGCTCCCTTTTAAAAAAACTCCATTTTTAGCTAAACGTAATTTATTTTCAAAAATAAATACATATAAACATTCCAAAAAATTATCCTTACTAAGTTGGAAGTTTGTCTCATTTTTAAATATATACCATAAACTAACAAGTGAGTGACCTAGAGAATTATCATAAACTTCATTTAAATATTCTTTATTTATCATATTTATCTAAATTTAATTTCAAGTGCAATAGGCTTTCCTTTAGTATCTTTAAGTATTGAAGAATTTGGTAATTCAATAGTCCATTTCGTTCCTGTTGCTTCGGAAGAGGATGATACGTTTCTTAGATTAATTTTAGTCCCATCAACCGTTGTTTCTGTCCAAACTTTACCTATGAAAACTTCTTCCAAGGGTTTTCCTGCAAGATTCTCTGCAAAAGCCTGGATTTCAACATCAGTTACACCTTCAAACATTTTTACGGTTTTTTCATTTACAACGCCAGTAACCTCTTTAAAAACCTTTCCATTGATTTTTATATTATTTATAGGATTTGCCTTATCAAAGAGTTTTGCTACATCTTCAAGGTTGCTAAAAGTAATACTTCCAGCACTACCACTTTCCCCAAAATATTTTCCGGGATTACTCTCCGCATCCTTTAAAGCATCCGCTAATTGCTTAGTGTTGTATTTAGTCCAGGTTTTAGATGCGAAATTAATAATGTTTTGCGTGCCATAAGCAATTATACCCTGTATTAACCCTTTAATAGCTGCCGGTTTTATTTTAACCTCCGACAGCTTTTTACCGTTGCTTAGCTGTTTGAGTATATCATCACCCGCACCGGCGGCAAAGCCTGCCAGTCCGGCACATTTACCGCTACACTTTTCTACAAAAGCAGCGGTTGCACAACTGGTAACCGCACTCGGTATGGAGACTTCTTTAATCAGGTCAGAAAACTCATGCGGCTGACCTAAATAGATTTTAACCAGGGAGTTGATCCCTAATTGTAAAGAGACATCAAACACTACACCGCCTGCACATTTTGCCGCTTTTTTAGCGGCTGATGCTTCTAAAGAAACACCTAGTGTGGCACCATAAAATACCGCTTCACCCACCGCATCAGAAAACGCGGCACCGGCTGAAATACCTTTTGGAAGATCATCCAGGTCTTTGCGGCAATGAGTACTAATTTTAAATTACCAGTAATTGATTCAAAGAACTTTTCGTTTTTAAGAAACGAATAAAACTTTATTCTTGTTAAGTATAGGGGGTAATTTTACATAAATTGAGTGTCAACTAAAAACTTGTACTGAAAGCTATTATTCGCATAACACCTAACAATATAAAAAAATAGTCAAAATAGTTGTGTTTGTTCGATTTTATTAAAGTGAAAACTG
>JBASZP010000107.1:0-1985 GCA_049660965.1 Daejeonella sp.
CAGTTTTCACTTTAATAAAATCGAACAAACACAACTATTTTGACTATTTTTTTATATTGTTAGGTGTTATGCGAATAATAGCTTTCAGTACAAGTTTTTAGTTGACACTCAATTTATGTAAAATTACACCCTATACTTAACAAGAATAAAATTTTATTCGTTTCTTAAAAACGAAGAGTTCTTTGAGCAAAGAGGTTTGGGACTAATTTAAGATTTGTCCCCGCAACTATAACCCAATTGCTAAGCCAGGTATGGACAGGCCAGGAAGAATTAAAGAATATTTATGCAGAAGAAACCCCGGTTCCTGATAATACTTCAGGTGAGCATGTGATATCTTGTTTCGGAACAAGCGGCAAACAGTTAGATTTTGGTTACAGTCATTTTTATAAATGTAAGGACGGGTTATACAGCGATAAGCCCTGCTATGGAAATGGTGGAGGTACAGAACTGATCAATTTCAACGATAAATGTACCGGTAAGTTTAGTCTTTCAGGCAATTCCCCGGTAATGATAATCGTTAGCCATAAACAGCTGGTGGTTCCTGCTTTTATTGCCGGGGAGATCATACAAACACTCAAAGAGAGGGGTTTTTACGATTATTTATCGCTTAATTTAGGTTTGCTGATGCCGGATCTGCTTATTAAACCTGCTACCCTTGGTAAGTGGGCCAGGTTCTTGAAAGGTGGGGCGGTTGGTGTTGAAAAGGGAGGAGATGAGCTTGTTTGGAATTATATAAAAGCAACTCAAGAAGTATATCCAGGTTCAGTTTTGCCTAAATCATTTGAATTAATAACACCTACAAATACTATTTGGGTTCATCCAAATGCTACTGAACATATTGCTGAATTTATTCAGATGAAAGCCATTAATTACACCCCTGAAGCTGTACGATTAGCAACACAGCAACAACTTAATAGCTTACGTTCTGCTGTAGGTGAAGCTATCAAGGATGGAATTGTTTATGATAAGATTATAGAAATTGGAGGTTGGGAATTAAAGTTCAGTCAAGCGAGACAAGCTGGACAATTACCAGCTCTAATTCATGCACAACCAATTAAATAATATAATACTATGAGTAATATTGAAATAAAAGATCCATTGGATTTAAAAATTGAGTTTTTAGAGTTTGATGAAAGACAATATTCGATAAAATTGTTTTTAAACTATTTTGTTGTTGTTTTTCAAAAGAAATTAATTGAAATTAATAATCAACTATGGGTAGAGTGTAAAATGTGGGATGAATTTATTTTGAATATTTATAAAATGAAAATAAGAGAAAGCAAAGTAGCAAAGCTTTATTCCATGAGTGATGAACTTATCCTAGAACTATTCAAAGAAGAAGATAGTTTTTCATTTATCTTGCACTACAATAGATATGTGAATCCAAATGTGAATATTAACAGTTCAATTAGTTCAACCCTTAATGTGGAACAATTAGACTATTTATATAGGCATCTTAATTCATTTGATAAGTGTTGGTAGCAATTATGGCAAATTAATAGATAATATTTGGACGGTGTTAATGAGCTAAAATCTATTTTCCGAAAGAAAGCATCTTAACAAGCTCCGAGAGTTCAGAGACACTAAATGGAATAAGTTCTTTAAGGGGGAGGGAGGTGTTAGTAATGCGGTTACGAACATTATACCCGAAGGTAAACTTGCAAATCACTTATTCAAAGGAGCAGGAAAACTTGCCGATAATCTGATTAACAGAGCATTAATACAGAATATTTCAAATGGTAAAGCTCTTGGAGTGGATGCGTTTGGAAAAAGCTGGTACACAGGTGTAGATGCTGCTGGTAAATCAGTTTACTCTTATACTCAGAATGGTGTAGTGAAGGGCGCAGGTTATATGAATATGACCCCTGCAGAAATGATTATTAAATATGGTTTAAAATAAGGGTTATGAAATTAGCAAGTGATGGTAAAATAAATGATGATGGTATCATTTTCAGTGATGAAATGATTACTGAAAAAGAAGGGTA
>JBASZP010000108.1:0-4862 GCA_049660965.1 Daejeonella sp.
ACAGCCAAAAGACGCATTGCAATAGAACTTAATGACTTGGTAACTATTCAGATCGTTATAGCTTGTGGTGGTAATCCCGATCTGGTATTTCACAGACCACCATAGGTTTCGAACACTCCTACCTGTAGATCCCTCCGCATTTGCCGTCATGAAAAGAAATAACGATTTTTCATCCCTTCACTACATGTATTATAAAGAAGGTGATTTTTTAGTAGAAAAGAAAACTCAATTATATGATTTTTTAAAACAATACAATGATAAGGATACTTGTAAAAACATTTCATATTACTACACATCTAACAAGAAACAGGTATCACACTGGATGCAATATGACTGCAATAGTCGGGCACATCCTACTAAATATTACACATATAAAAATGGTATGCTGGATAGTATAAAAGATATGTCTTTCGAGGAAAGGAATATATCATTTAACTATGATAGTAATAAAAATTTAATTGGTATAACCAATATATGGAAAGAGAAAATTGTGTCATCAATGCAAATAAAATATGATAAAGGAGGGCTTTTAACCTCATTAATAAGAAAATCTGAAAGTAGTAAAGCAGATTATTTTATGGATGATGAGGTGTTTTTTACCTACGAATATTATTGATCTATTAGAGTATCCCGTCCTTATTCAAATTTTATTAAAATAATAGTAAGAGCTAGAACTCCGATTAAAAATCAAGTTTACAATCAACATTTGCTATTTTAATTATCTAATAAACCATTTCATTACCTTATCCTTTTGCAACATAGTAATCTCTAGTTTTGCATCCCGATCAGGTTATTAAAGGCTTGTTGGGTTAGTATCCCTGCCAGAGTGGGATTTGATAGTTTAGTATATTTATATTCAGTCTGTCTTTTTAAATTTATCCCATAAATGAGCTATTTGCTGCCATAATTCCCTATCCTTTTTGGATGGATTTCGTTGTCCTTTTTGTTTAAGAGCTTTTCTATATTTAGAATATCCCCTTGCCAGCGCTTTAGACTTCTCTCGTATTTTAGTTAAGTCAGATAAAATCCTTGTAATTTTATGATCATTCAGACTATTATCATTAAGTTTAAAATTTACTGAATAATAATTTTCAATAATCCTGTAACCAGTTGATCCGCTATAGTATAAACATAACTGAATACACTGCTTAACATAAATACGTTTCTGATTAATATGAAGTCTTTCATCAAGCGCTTTATATTTCGTTCCATTAAAGCCCATTTCATAGATTATTTCGATGACCTCGAATTAGCTAAACCACTCCATTACCTCATCCTTTTGCGGCATAGTAATTTCCAGTTTCATCTTTTTACGCATCCCGCCCAGGTCGTTAAACACTTTATTAGGATTAGCAGCCTTTAGTTCATCAATGGTATTAAATCCCATTTTATTTAATACCGGAATCCATTCTGCCGGGACACCGATGGATACAAAATCTTCTGTTGTAGAAACCTTCGCTTTCTTTTCGGGCCGCATTTGAGGGAAAAACAGGACTTCCTGTATGGTGTGCTGGTTGGTCATTAACATCACCAGGCGGTCAATTCCAATACCCAGGCCTGATGTTGGCGGCATACCATATTCTAAGGCACGCAAGAAATCTTCATCCATAGCCATAGCTTCTTCATCACCGCGTCCGGCCAATAAAAGCTGGTGTTCCAGGCGTTCACGCTGGTCAATCGGATCATTTAATTCAGTGTAGGCATTGGCAATTTCCTTACCCATTATAAACAGCTCGAAACGCTCAACCAAACCTTCTTTAGTCCGGTGCTTTTTGGCGAGAGGAGTCATTTCAATGGGATAATCGGTAATATAGGTTGGCTGTATGAGATGTTCTTCTACCTTTTCGCTAAAGATCTCATCAATTAGTTTGCCCCTGCCCATTGAAGTATCTATCTCAATGTTTAAGCTTTTACAGGTTTGGCGAAGGCTTTCTTCATTCATCTCAGAAACATCAATACCCGTATGTTTCTTTATGGAATCATACATGGAAAGCTTTTCATAAGGGCCAGAAAAGTCAATTTCATATTCTCCAACCTTAACTTTGGATGTTCCATGAATGGCTGTTGCGATCTTTTCCAGGCATTCTTCAACCATAGCCATCATCCAGATATAGTCTTTATAGGCTACGTAGATTTCCATCGACGTGAATTCGGGATTATGGGTACGGTCCATCCCTTCATTACGGAACATTTTACCGAACTCATAAACACCATCAAAACATGTCACAATTAAGCGTTTTAAGTATAGTTCATTAGCTATGCGCAAAAACAGGGGCATGTCTAAGCTGTTGTGATGGGTTTTAAAAGGACGTGCGGCAGCCCCCCCGTGAAGGGGTTGGAGAATAGGGGTTTCTACTTCCATCCATCCCTGGTCATCAAAATAATTACGCATGGTATTAATTACTTTGGAGCGGTTGATGAATATCTGTTTAAATTCGGGGTTAACGGTCAGGTCAACATATCGCTGGCGATAGCGCATTTCAGGGTCTGTAAAACCATCATAAATATGGCCTTCATCATCGCGTTTTACTATTGGGAGTGGCTTTAAAGATTTGGATAAGATCTTCATTTCACTTACATGGATGGAGATCTCCTCCGTTTTAGTGGTGAAAACGTAACCCTTTACCCCGATAAAATCACCAATGTCCAGTAGTTTTTTGAATATGGTATTATAGAGTGTTTTGTCTTCACCGGGGCAAATCTCATCCCGGTTAATATAGGCCTGTATCCGCCCGGTTGAATCCTGTAGTTCAACAAATGCTGCGCTGCCCATAATGCGGCGGCTCATGATGCGGCCGGCAAAACTGATATTTTTATAGGACGTTTTATCGCGTTCGTAATTGTCCTTAATATCCTGTGCCGTTACATTTACTTCAAATGCTTCGGGCGGATAGGGATTTATTCCTAATTGCTTTAATTGCTGTAATGACTCACGTCTTAATAATTCCTGTTCTGATAATCCTGTAATCATGAATGTCTGTTGATTTTATGCAAAACTACTTTATTACCTTCAATAGCAGAAAGTAAATTTAAATGCACTAAGTTTTTATTTCTGAAACCAACATGGAAACTTCTTTCTTTTGTGGTGATAAGCTAAATCTTTTATACTTTTAATATATTTCTATTAAAGATTACAGTTTAAAAGTTTTCTTGGCTTTTAATTGTGGTTTTCCCCTCCTATTAGAGGGATGAGGCAGATCGCATAGCAGATATTAATCGTAGCTATTGGTTCTTATCTTTTTTTCAATTAAAATAATGGTAGTTATAAACCCAATTAATAATAGTAAAAAAGAAATTCCTTCCGAATATTTTGAACTCCAAAGTAATAACAGGAAATCAAAAATTAATAGTATTAAACTAAATATAAGAAGATATTTTGAAGCCACTTTATTTGCATAATTCCATATTTCCCTGTTCTGCATGGTATAAGATGTACGATATCCATATATGCGGTTTATTGATTTTGGAGGAAACAAAAAGTAAGTAATAAACAAAAGGATTAATAAAATTGGGAGAACTAGTATTTTATACATTTTCTTTCTTTTTTATAGAGTGTAAATACAAGATAAGACCACCAGTCATTGCAAGAAAAAAGCTAAATAACCCATGTATTACGAATATACCTAAATGAAATAGGATTCCAATAACCAGCCATCTTCTACGCCAATTATTATTAAAATTAAATGCTAAAAATAAAAAGAATTCGCATAGTATCACACTCCAAGTAAATATAGGTAAAATAAGTCTATCTTCAATCAAGGGCATAATTAATGGATATAAATAATTTGGCATACCAAAATTGGGCTCTGTAAACCAGTAATATAACGCTGTACCATTAACCCATTCATTAACCTTAAGTTTGCTAATTGATGCGTTTAAATATAAAATCGCCATTTGTAATCTTATAATCCAATAAGCAAAAACAGCATTATAATATAGGAAATCAAGTCGCTTTGATTGGGTTTTATATTTCCAATGGTTGATACGATTATCCGTCAGGCATATTGGAATAAGTAAAAGTGTAAGTATGGATGTAATTTGATCACCTCCCTCAATTACATATGAAGAATTAAAAATACTATAAGATATCCACCATTGAAAAAAACATGTTATTCTTGGATATATTCCAATAATAACGCTCAAAAGAATAATTATTGAAACAATAATTGCAACATACAAATAGTTGGGATAGCTTATATAAAAAATAGAGATTTTTGTCAAATCAAAGACATGACTTGGATTTGTGTTAGAAGTTGGAGAAAACAACAGAATAGGAGAGTTAAATAATAGGGTAATTATGGAGCCTAATGCTAAACACGATCTTGCAATAGATATAGAAATGTGATTAAAGTCATACCATTTAGTTAAATTAAGAATGTTTATAATAGCTTTATTATTCACAGATTACATTTATTTTTATAATTTTTGTTGGCAACTCAATTTTCTCAGCACTTTTAACCCAAGCCCAAGGAAGAGGAGGAGTTTTCTTTATGATATAAATGCCACACAGGGTTTTTATATTAGTTTTATTAAAAATAATTTTTGGTATAAGTGTATCTATTGTAATAAGTTGATCTTTTTTATTCTGGCACAATATCCAGTCAACAGAATCTATTTGGGATTTTATAACAGCAAACTCAATACTTCTTATTCTGTTGTATCTGGAAACTCCAAAATAGCTTTTAGGGGAACTATTTTTCATATCAACCAAGTCTATTTCGTTGCCACTCTTTAGGTTATAAATTAACATTTTTTCATTTCGTGGGCTCATTGTAAAAAAAGACCATCCTTGAGGGAAAAAATTATGAAAAAATATTTTATATCGACCATTAAGAGAAATGGGATTATTAGGAATATTAGAT
>JBASZP010000109.1:0-13637 GCA_049660965.1 Daejeonella sp.
TTACTGGTCTGTAAGGATACAGACCAGGGAAAGAAGAACAGCGTAAATATTGAAAAAACTATTTTTAAAAATAGAGAGTTCATCATGATAAAGGTATTTTTGTTAACTATATAACCAAAGCTATCTATTATGAGTGCGAACCCAAAAAATTATAAAACCTTGTTCGAAGCGGTTGAGGAATTAAAAGCCCGGGGATTTAACTATGATTTTGACTACCAGAATGCCTGCCTTTTTTGCAGTAAGGTGAGCGAGAAGTTTGAAGCCAAAGATTTGAAGATCATAGAATATTACCGCTTTGAAGGCATGAGCGATCCGGATGATAATTCTATTGTTTATGCTATTGAAAGCAATAAAGGCCATAAAGGAATATTAATTGATGCCTATGGCGCTTACGCTGATGAACAAAAGAACGCGTTTATTATGGATATTCCGGTAGTGGAAGATTAAAGCAGGTTGCTAATCAGTTTTTCTGTACTGATGCCTTCCGCTTCTGCCTTATAATTACGCACAATGCGATGTCTTAATATAGATTCGGCAACCGCCTGTACATCTTCTTTATCGGGAGAGTATTTACCTGAAATAGCGGCATGGCATTTAGCCCCCAGCACCAGGAACTGTGATGCCCTCGGGCCTGCTCCCCAGCTTAAAAATTTATTCACTTCCTCTGTAGCCGCCGCCGTACCGGGACGTGTTTTCGCGGCCAGTGATACCGCGTATTCTAAAACATGGTCGGTAATTGGAATATTCCGCACCAGTTGCTGAAAGAAGCTGATCTCGGACATGTTTAATATTTTATTGAGTTCTGTTTTACGGTTAGCCGTCGTATTTTTTACCACCTGCAACTCTTCCTGCAAACTGGGATAGGTTAACAACACATTAAACATAAAACGATCTAACTGGGCTTCGGGTAAGGGATAGGTTCCTTCCTGCTCAATGGGGTTTTGTGTAGCTAATACAAAAAATGGCTGGGGTAACTGATGGGTTTGTCCGCCAACGGTTACCACTTTTTCCTGCATGGCTTCCAGCAAAGCGGCCTGGGTTTTTGGCGGGGTACGGTTAATTTCATCCGCTAAAATAATATTTGAGAAAACGGGGCCACGTAAGAATTTAAAAGTACGGTCTTCGCCCAGAATTTCAGAACCGATAATATCTGAAGGCATCAGATCTGGCGTGAACTGTATGCGGTTATAGGTTAGGTCTAACACCTGGGCCACGGTTTGTACCAATAAGGTTTTTGCCAAACCGGGTACGCCAACCAGCAAACAATGCCCGTTACTGAAAATAGAAATGAGTACGGATTTAACGACATCGTTCTGACCAATAATTACTTTACCGATCTCGGCTTTGATTTGATTATATGATAAATGTAAGGCATCTACGGCTTCAACGTCAGAGCTGTATGTTTTCATCAATTCGTTTGCTTATCTGTGGATGTGGCCCAGTCTTTTATTGCGGGGCATAACTGGTATTCAGTATCAATTTTTATATAAGTGCTTTTGCGGCGTTTCTCAAACCACTCGCTCACTATCCGGTTGGTTTTATCCTGAAATGCAACATCTTTTATCTTAGGAAAATCCTGCTCTAAACTGGCCTGATGGGGTGCTGTTTTAGATTTAAGGTATAAAAAGCGATAACCTTGTTTACCTGCCTGGGAAGTAAATATATCCGGTTTTGAAAATCCGCCAACTTTCATGGTATCTACCGTCAAAAAAACCTGCGGATCTAATTTATCTGTTGGAATAAAGGTTGTGCGGCTTTGTACATCTTCTGCATTCAGCATCATACCGCCGTTATACTTGGTTTCATTATCATCGGACTGAAGAGAAGCGGCCGCGGAGAAATCAATTTTTTTAGTGATTACCTGCTGTTGTACACTATCAATACGTGTTTTAATTCTGGCGAGGCTTGCCGGTGTGGATTCTGTTTTAATTAAGATATGCCTCACATTTACCTGTTCGCCCCTGCGCTCTATAACCTGTAAAACATGGAAACCATATTCTGTTTCAAACACGCTTGATAATTCACCGGGTTTTAACTTAAACGCCATTGCTGCAAATTCTTTTACCAGCGAAGAACGGTCTGTAAATCCTAATTCGCCGCCTTCACGTGCTGAACCGGGATCCTGAGAATATAAACGGGCTAACGTTGCAAAATCTTCACCACCTTTAATTCTTAAGCGCAGCGATTCTGCTTTATCTTTATAAACTTCTTTTTCGGCCTTTGTTAGTTTAGGATACATAATTAGCTGGCCAATTTCTACTTCTGTATTATAATAGGGCAAACTGTCTTTTGGAATAGCTTCAAAATAACGTTTTACCTCTAATGGGGTTACGCCTACATTCTCGGTTATTTTAGCCTGCATTTTATTCGCTATCAATTGCTCGCGTATATCAGGACGAATTTCATCCTTATATTGTAATAACGACCGGTTTAAAAATTGCTCTAAACGTTCCTGTCCGCCTGCACGGGATGTCATGATACGCAATCGGCGGCTAATTTCATCGTCTACCTGGTCTTCTGTTACAGAAACGGAATCAATTACGGCTTGTTGTGATAATAGTTTTTGAGAGAGTTGCTGCTGTAAAAAATAACATTTAATGGATGGTTCTTCTTTATTCCCCTGGGCTAAATATTGTGCGTACTGCATTTCAATATCAGACTGTAAAATAATACTACTGCCAACTACAGCTGCAATTTTATCTAAATTCTTGTTTTGAGGTTGTGCCTGGGCAAATGTTATAAAAAGAATTCCAACTACTATTCCTGCTATTTTTCTCATTTTTTGTATTTCCTGTTGTGCATTTTTAATGCTTTAGCTGCTAATAAATTCAGTAAGATGATTTTTAACGGCGGAGCAAAATTATCAGTATTAATTTAATATCCTCCAATTTTTCTAAATTAGAAATTATTTCACTGAAAATAATCTTCCACTCAATTGTTTTCACCGGTTTTAAATGGCTCGCTAAGTTAAGGGTTTGGGTTTGATGATACACCCATTTAACTATTTTTAACAGATTACGGCTTATGTTTGTAAATTGCTGAATTATTAAAAAATACTAAGCGCTACAATTCAATATCAATTCATGTCAAATTTAATCACCCATCATCCGGAGGCATTAAAACTGCTCTTTAATAATGATATCTATCACATACCCGAGGGAGAGTTAGTTAAAGAAACCATACTCCATAATAATGCTCTGGCAGATACTGAACCTAAAACCTTTGCTTATCTGGGGGAGAACAACAAATATTTTCTGGTATTAATTGACGATAAAACAAACAAAGAACTTAATACTCTACATTTAGATGTTCTTCTAAAAATAATGACTGCTAAAGGATTAGAACTGCGGGATCTGGCTATTCTTAACCTCAATAATTATCCTGGTGTTACTTTTTCTGACTTAAAGGATTTCTTTGTTTGCAGTAAATTAGTTTTGCTTGGTATTTCGCCGGAACGGATCTCTTTACCTGCTTTATCTTCTAACCAGCCGGAAGAATATGAGAACGTGAAGGTTTTAGCTACCTATAGTTTAGAGGAAATGATCAATAGTAGGGATAAGAAAATACAGTTCTGGGACGTAATGAAGCCTTTTTAAAATGGAATTGATATTTGCAACAAATAATCAGCATAAAATAGAAGAAGTACAGGCATTGATCGGTTCAGGTTTTGAACTTAAAAGTTTAAATGATATAAACTGCGTTGATGATATTCCGGAAACAGGAAATACGTTTCATGCAAATGCAAGTCAAAAAGCACATTATATTTTTGAACGTTATCATATTGATTGTTTTGCTGACGACTCTGGTTTAGAAGTGGATGAATTGAACGGAGAACTCGGAGTTTATTCTGCCCGGTACAGCGGAACCCGCGATTTTGAACAGAACTTACAATTGGTGCTGAAAAAATTAGGGAACAATACCAACAGAAAAGCTCGTTTTAAAACTGTTATCTCATTAATCTATAAGGGTTCCGAATATTTTTTTGAAGGCATTGCAGAAGGCACAATCACCAGTCAAAAATCGGGAAATAAAGGTTTTGGCTATGACCCTATCTTCCAACCGGATGGTTATGAAATTACTTTTGCAGATATGGACCTGTCAGAAAAAAATAAGATCAGCCACCGTGCCAAGGCGATAGAAAAGCTTGTTTCTTTTTTTAAAAGCAAAGTTTAATTTCTTTTCTTTACCGGCGTTTCAGATTTTTTTACCGGTGTTTTTACTGGTTCTTTATTGGGTTCCTTTTTAACAACCTTTGTTTTTGTCAAAGAAGGTATGATCTCTTCTTTTGAACGCGGCCTGTCTTTTGGTTTCCAAATAAAACCTTCTAAAATAGTTTCGTCTTTTGGTAATTTATCAATGGGGTAATAAGAACCTTCCGGCTTTCGGATTGAAGTAATATTCTTCAATTCTTTACCATCAAAAAGTATTTTAATACGACTACTAAGCATACGGTTCATGCCACTATAGGTGGTATCTTCTTTTATGTAGTAAATACTCTCTGCATTGCCATCAACAAATACCCTGTTCAACTTACTGTCTTTAAAATAACCTGTTATTACTTTTCCTTTTACCTGGTTAAAATTAATAGAATCAGTTGATTCTGTATTTACAATGAAACTATTGCGTTGCAATTGCATATTATCCAGCTTCTTGTTTTTTAATTGCAAATAAACTGTATCACCGGACAGTTGTGATCCTTGCGTCCAGATCATGGGATTGGTATAACATCGAAGGGTAGAATCAGAATAACTAAAAAACATAGAATCAGATTTTGCCTGTAAATCCGACTTAAAGATTTTCGCTTTATGATAAGCCATCACAATACGTGATCTTGCCGTGTCCAGCAATAAGGTATCCTGCGATTTGGTGTTCAAAGGCTTTTTTAAGGTATCAATTACTGCCGGTTTTGGAGGCAGGTTTTTCTGTTTAGCCTTTTTATCCGGTTTTACTTTTTTATCGGCTTTTTTTAAGGGCAAAGCCTTTAATGTATCTTTTGTTATAGGCGGGGGTTTTATTTTTAAACTGTCGGTCACCTTAACAACGGGTGGTAAAGTATCTTTAGCTATGGAGTCTGATTTTGCTAATGAATCATTCTTATCATCTTTCAGGTTTGGGTTTTTAGCTCCTGATCCTGGCAACAGTTTTTCTTCTTTGGAATTGCTTACTCTGGAAGCAGATTTTTTTACATTCGCTGTATCATCCTCAAGATCAGTATCTTTTTTAAGTTCCTCTTTACGGAAGGGTTTTATTAACCTGTTAAAAACAACTTTACTGAATAAAGTATCTGCCGTTAACCAAATGGAATCCACTTTTCCTGAATCAGACTCTGCTGTAATAATAACGTAGGCATTTTTAGTCGCCAGAATACTTTCATCCGCTTTGCGGTATATACCAACATCACCTTTAAAAGTAACTTTCTCAGCAGTATCAATAAATGTGATATTATTTAGAGCCTTGCCATACCCTGCTTTACCATCGTAAAATAAACTATCGCCTTTTAAAGATTTACTGCCATCTGTGTATAGGTTTTTCTTACCAAAACGAGCCTGTTCAGTCTGGGTATTGTAATCGCCGTTCTCCGTATATAAATTGCTTTTGTTCTTTTTATTAAAAATGTTTGTGGGACCATAGAAATAAGAAATCTTAGAACCCGAATTATAGCGTAAAGTATCGGTGGTAATGATTACATCGGGCGTATTCAGAGTTACATCATGCCTAAAATAAGCATCCCGGGAATTAGCGAAATAATAACCGTTTTTACTGGTGAGTATATTTTGACCGTTTACAATTTTACCGCCGCCATAGTAGGTTCCTATTTTGGTAGCCAGGTTATAGGTTAATAAATTGGTGGTAAGTGTAGCATCGCCATCCACTAATTTAACATTATTGGTTAATACGGCTGTTTTAGTGTTTCCATTATAGTTCAGCAAATCAGAATAAACGGTGGTTCCGCTGGGCTGGGTAATTACAACATGGCCAAAAGCATCAAATGTATTTCTCTCCTGGCTAAAGTTTGCACTATCAGCAGCCAGTGTAGATCCGTCATGTGAGAAAACCGGTTTAATTACCCGCACCAAACCGGCCGTCTGTAAGCCTTTGAGCAACTGGGAAGATACCAATTGTAATTTCTTGGGTTGCTGCGCCAATACAGCACCTGTTAATAGAAATAAAGTAATTGAAAACAGGAGTTTTTTCACAATGCAAAATTAGTTTTTTGGCTAAGGATTTTTAATTAAATATTTTTGACCTGATGTTACCCCTAAACCGCTTGCTTTCATTCATCAAACAGCATGATCTTTTCCAACCGGAAGAGCGGACGTTACTTGCTGTAAGCGCAGGCAGAGATTCTGTTTTAATGGTTCATCTGTTTAAAAAGGCTGGTTTTAATTTCGGCATCGCACACTGCAATTTTAATTTACGTGCAGACGAAGCTGATGCTGATGAACAATTTACCAAAAAACTGGCAGAAAAACTGGATGTCACTTTTTACTCAAAACGCTTTGATACTAAAATTTATTCTCAGAAACACCATATTTCTATACAAATGGCGGCCCGGGAATTACGGTATGACTGGCTTGAAAAAATCAGAAGAGAATTTGATTTTAAATATATCGCTTTTGCACATCATCAAAATGATGGAATTGAAACGATGTTGCTTAATTTAACCCGTGGTACCGGAATTGCAGGTATACACGGGATTTTGCCTAAACGAAATCAAATCATCAGGCCATTATTATTCTTAAACCGGGATGAAATTGATGAATTGGTAAAAACGGAAAACTTAGATTATCGTGATGACAGTTCTAATCAATCATCCAAATATGCCCGTAATAAAATAAGGTTAGAGGTTATACCAAAACTCAAGGAACTAAACCCAAAACTCGAAGAAACATTTGAAGCCAACCGTAGGAGGTTCGCCGAATTAGAAATTATACTAAATCAGCGAATTGAAGAACTAAAGCAATCTCTTTTTAAAGAAATAAGTACAAATGAAATTCAAATTGAACTTTCATCGCTAAAAAAACTAAATCCATTACATACCTTGCTTTTTGGTCTGTTTAACCCTTATGGTTTTACTGAAAGTGTATTGCATGACCTGGTAAATTCATGGGATGGTCAGGCCGGGAAAACATTTGAATCTCCAAACTATAAGCTTATTTTAGATCGGGATCATATCATTTTGACTAAAAGGTCAGAAGATGAAATTGAGGATGTTCAAATAAATTTAGAGGATACTTCTATTGAATGGAATAACCAGGTTTTCAAAAGTTATGTATCATCTCTTAAAGATTTTCAATTACAGAAATGTTCCAACTTAGTGCAATTGGATTTTGATTTATTGAAATTCCCTTTGAAATTAAGAACCTGGCAAAAAGGAGATATCTTTAAACCAATCGGATTGAAAGGAAATAAAAAATTAAGCGATTTCTTTATTGATCAAAAAATTCCTCTGCACAAAAAACATAAAATTGGAGTTCTTGAGAATGGATCAGGTGAAATTTTGTGGATAGTTGGTTATCGCATGAGCGACAGATTTAAAATTAGCCCAAACACCAAAAAAGTGTTTATCTTCGAACAGCAAACAGCACATGGAAAATAATCCGGTTTTTATTGAAAAACAATATATAGGACGTGATTACGGAAGGATCAGTATTAGATTGGTCATGGCCTTATTTTGTTTCGCCGCTTATTTTATTACCGAAGATAGAGAACGAAACGCAGATCTTTTCCTGGTTGTAGGCTGCGGAATTTTAGTGGTCAGTGTTATCATGATGTTTTTATTGCATTACCAAACTACTGTTGAAAATAAAACCATTATTTTAAAAGGCCTGACCACTAAAGCAGTAAAGATTGACCTGGACAATGTGCTTAAAATAGAACATGTTCCTTATAGTTCTTACCTGATTAATAACCCGGTTTACAATTTACACAGAAGGGGAACTATTAAATTTTATGCCGGTGGTAAAGATGCCATAAAACTAACTACTAAAAATAAACTGGTTTATATTATAGGTACTCAAAACGCCGCAGAGCTGGAATTAGCTATTAAACCGGTAAAAACTACCGCTTAATTTGTTTTAAGTGTAATGTTTAGCTGGTGGATATTACAAATCCCTTGTTATAGCATCCGGATTGAAAATCCGAAGGAGCAGAACCGGATTGAAAATCTATTCGTATAGTCTTAATAACCATTATATATAATATTACCCCCACTTAGAGAGATTGATTCAAGTTTTAATGCGTCATTTATTAATAAAATGACTTACATTTTTAAGCCAATTTCTCTTAAACGCTCATCCAAATAATTTCCTGCGGTAATATCATCATACGCTTTTGGATTGCTTTCATCAATACAAGAATCCAGGCAGGTTAAATCCATATTGGATATTGGATGTAAAAAGAACGGCACCGAATAGCGGGAGGTTTTCATTAATTCGCGGGGCGGGTTTACTACCCGGTGTGTGGTCGATTTTAATTTATTGTTGGTTAATCTTTGTAGCATATCTCCTACATTCACCACAATATCTTCTGCATTTGCTTTTACCGGAAACCATTGTCCGTCGCGGGTTAAAACTTCTAAACCATCGGCGCTGGCGCCAATTAGTAAAGTGATTAAATTAATATCTTCATGAGCGCCTGCACGTACCGCATCATCAGGCAAATTATCCGGGTTTTCTATCGGGAAATAATGAATAGCTCTTAGAATAGAATTTCCGTTGTGGACTTTATCATCAAAATAGTTTTCAGGTAAGTTTAAATAAATTGCAATAGCACGTAATAAATACTTGCCGGCTTGTTCCAATTGCTGGTAAACTTCGCGGGTTACTTTGTTAAAACGGGGTACTTCTTCAACTAAAACATTATCCGGATATTCTTCTTTAACGGGATCGTGGTCTGTAACTACCTGTCCGCTCTGCCAAAATTCTTTCAGATCGGGAGTTTTAGAATCTTTTGCTTTTTCTCTCCCTTTACTGGTATAACCACGCTGACCTGCAAGCTCAGGTTTTTCATATTTAAGTTTAATATCGTCGGGCTGGGTAAAGAACTTTTTAACTTCGGCATATAATTCATCCATTAGTTCTTTTGTAAGACCATGATTGGCAATAGTTACAAAACCTGTTTCCTTATAGGCTTTACCAATATTATCTGAAAAATTCTTCTTCTGTTCCGGCGTACCTTTAACATAATCGTTAAGATCAAGACGCGGGATATTTATTTCTGCTGACATGTTGATTTAATTTTATAACAGTTTAAATATACAAGCATTTATGAATAAGTGGAAAAAATTAAAACTATTTTAATTGAAAAAATGGAGATATAATCAATTAAGAATATCTCCATTTTCTATTTTATAAATTTAATACCCTATTTATTCTACCTTAAACTCAACCCTTCTGTTTTTAGCCCTGCCTGCTGGTGTTTTATTACTGGCTATAGGTTTTGTTTGTCCATAACCCGCAGTTGATATTTTATCTGCATTAACACCCGCTTTAACTAAATAGGCTTTAACCGCATCTGCACGTTTTTGACTTAAAACCAAATTACTTGCCGGTTTACCCACATTATCAGTATGTCCTGATAAAGATAAAGTCAGCTCATTACGTTCTTTCATTAGTTTCGCCAAATCTTTTAAGCTTGGGAACGAGTATGGTTTTATAATGGCTTTACCAGTTTGGAACTGCAGGTTTGATACTGCTTTAAAAATGATCCTTTCTTCAATTTTAGTTAAAGTAACTACTTCTTGCTTAACAGGACAGCCGTTATTAGAAACCGGGCCTACTTCTTCAGGACATCTGTCGTCTTTATCAGCTACACCATCACCATCTTTATCCGGGCAGCCTTTAGTTACCGGGGGGCCGGCCTGGTCAGGGCATGCATCATCTTTATCCTGAATATTATCTCCATCCCTATCCGGGCAGCCTTTAAATAAAGCTAAACCGGCCTGATCAGGACATACATCATCTTTATCAAGAATGCCATCTCCGTCTCTGTCCTGGTAAGGACAACCTTTATTCACCACAGGCCCGGCTATATCAGGGCATTTGTCTTCTTTATCAATTACACTATCGCCATCTTTGTCCGGGCAACCTTTATTTGCTGCTGTACCTGCCTCGGTAGGGCAAGCATCATCCTTATCAAAAATACCATCTTTATCGGTGTCCGGGAATGGGCATCCTTTATTTTCAAATAAGCCGAATACCTTTGGACACTGATCCAGTTTGTTACTTACTTTATCACCATCTTTATCTTTTAATCGTTTTTTACCGATTGAAAAACTAATGCCCGCATATACATTGGCAGAACTTAGGTCACTTATACCCAATATTCCTCCTAAATCATCCGATCCGATAAAGAAAAATCCGGCCCGTAATCCTAATCCAACATTTACTTTACTATAACGGCTAACATAAGTAAGCGGCAAAGTGGCTTCAAAATTCTTGGTTTCAAAACGGGGCGCTACAGAAACTAACGTACCATAAGGGTTGACCATTTTACTGGCTTTAGTTACTCCCTGCATAAAATTAGCTGCTAAATAAAAGCGGTTATTAAAATTATAATCCGCATTTAAATTTACAGCGGTAGGTAAAGTTGATTTATATTTTGAAGTACTCTTTACACTATTCGGGCCATAAACATCTATTAATGTTTGTTCTATATCCTCCAGGTCAGCGTTTTCTAAGTCGCCTTGATCCCATTCATAAGAATCCGGATATATTAAACTTATGTTTCTCCCTGATTTATAGGTTATACTGCCTACATCTGTCAGGGCAGCGCCTAATTTAAGTTTATACCTTGGAACAGAATAGTCTGTATTAATTTTTCCATCCATTTCATAAGTATATTTATCAAAGTTAGGCCGCCATTCGTACTCAAGTCCAATATCACCTCCAAAACCCCTGCCTGTACTATTTAAAAAATCATCAAATGAAATATCACTATTATCAGAAAATAGTTTACTGTTAGATGTTGCAATATTTACATCCAGATCTGAGGTTATGATGGTATTATATTTATTTCCCAGGACATCTTTTTCAACCAATTGAATATTAGATTTATTATTATATCCTTTGACAGCGCCTGCTCCATATAAATATTTTGCAGTAAGGCCTCCTTTTAATACGTGCTTTTCTTTATCTAAAAGCACTAAACCGTATGATAATGCCGATTCTCCAAAAGCGTTTGCCTGAACATTAAAACTGGCATTGTTAATTGTAGTTAGTGATGAATTATCAATATCATCCAGACCATTCAATATCACATCCATTAATTGTGATGAAATATCTTTTGCATTAAAAAGCGTTCTAACCCTGTTATTAAATGAAAAGCTTTGATTTTTATTAATAGATGCAACAAAAGAAGGTAAGCGAATATCTGCTAAAAAATCGAAATTTTTGTCTTTCCCATCATTTTGAATATCAAAAACATCTCCGATATAATTACCACTTTCTACCTGATTAATTAATTCAGATAAGGATTTAACCGTGCCATAATCATTGGCAAGATAGCCATTAAGTGAAACCAGGTTTATTTGAAACTTATGCTTTGAATCTGCAATTTTAGCCGGATTGAAATAAACTGAATTGGCAGGGGAATAATTACTATTGTTTAATATAGAATATCCCTGGGCAAAGGACTTGGTGTTAATTAAGGCAATAATTAAAATTGAGAAGTAGAGTTTTTTCATGATCGGGTTATTTTTAATAAGTTGCACAAGTATAAGAATATTTTTTTTGTAAATAATTCAGCTAACTGCAGAATTAAAATGGAATTAAAAATCCCTAAATAAAAAAACGCTCCACATGAATGAGAAGCGTTTTTTATTTTTATGATGATAAAGAATAAATTAGTACCGATAACTCTCCGGTTTAAAAGGGCCTTGTGGAGATACGCCAATATATTCTGCCTGATGATTATCTAAAACATCGAGTTCGACACCTATTTTAGCTAAATGCAAGCGTGCTACTTTTTCATCTAAAGTCTTTGGAAGTGTATACACCTTGTTTTCGTACTTACCGGGATTGGTCCAAAGTTCTAATTGTGCTAAGGTTTGATTAGTAAAGGATGCTGACATCACAAATGAAGGATGACCTGTTGCACAACCTAAGTTTACTAAACGGCCTTCAGCCAAAACAATTACATCTTTTCCATTAATGGTATACTTATCAACCTGGGGCTTAATTTCAACTTTTGTATTACCATAAGTTGAATTTAACCAGGCCATATCTATCTCATTATCGAAGTGACCAATGTTACAAACAATCGCTTTATCTTTTAATGATTTAAAATGATCTGCACGAACGATGTTGCAATTACCTGTTGCGGTAACCACAATATCCGCTTCTTTAACGGCATCAGCAAACTTCTTTACTTCAAAACCTTCCATTGCGGCTTGTAAAGCACAAATCGGGTCAATTTCTGTAACAATTACACGTACACCTGCGTTACGTAATGAATCTGCTGACCCTTTACCTACATCGCCATAACCGGCAACTACGGCAACTTTTCCGGCCATCATTACATCTGTAGCGCGACGAATGGCATCTACTAATGATTCGCGGCAACCGTATTTATTATCAAATTTTGATTTAGTAACTGAATCATTCACATTAATTGCGGGTAAATGTAAGGTTCCGTTTTTCATGCGTTCATATAAACGATGTACCCCGGTTGTAGTTTCTTCAGATAAACCTTTAATTCCGGCAATTAATTCAGGAAACTGATCAAATACCATATTGGTTAAATCGCCGCCATCATCTAAAATCATATTTAACGGTTTACGATCTTCACCAAAATAAAGTGTTTGTTCAATACACCAGTTAAATTCTTCTTCGTTTAAACCTTTCCAGGCATAAACAGAAATCCCGGCGGCGGCAATGGCTGCAGCGGCATGATCCTGAGTGGAAAAAATATTACATGATGACCAGGTTACATCTGCTCCCAGTTCTACCAATGTTTCAATTAATACCGCAGTTTGAATAGTCATGTGCAAACATCCTGCAATGCGTGCACCTTTTAAAGGTTTTGTGACTCCGAATTCTTTTCTAAGCGCCATTAATCCAGGCATTTCAGCTTCCGCTAAATTAATTTCTTTACGGCCCCAATCTGCCAGTGAAATATCCTTAACCTTGTAAGGAATGTACGTTGTCTCTACTGATGACATAAGTTATTTTTTAAATGAAGCACAAAGGTAAACAAAAGAGGATTAAATATTAAAAAAGCTATATTTTTAAAGTAATAAGAAGGAAATATCAACAAACTATTTTCCATTATAATCCTGATGATTTATTTAATAATATCTAATTTAGCTCCTTAAAATGAGTTTACAATTGATTATATTAATTAAGCAGAATGCTTTTATAAACTGGCTACAGCATAATTTGCTGGCATGTCCTCTTAAGCAAATTACAGGAATAGATTGCCCTGGTTGTGGCTTACAGCGGTCGGTTTTATGTTTAATACAAGGTAATTTTCTGGAATCATTTAAGCTATACCCTGCATCAATTGCTATAATTATGTTATTTATATTAACTGCATTACATTTAAAATTTGATTTTAAGAACGGAGCCTTTTTTATTAAAATTATTTACATTAGCATTGCAATAATTATTGTTATCAACTATATTTATAAAATTTTT
>JBASZP010000110.1:0-3753 GCA_049660965.1 Daejeonella sp.
ACCTTATGTACTGTATTAAATGTTTTATTAAAATTTAAGGTTTGGTCAGTTTGCCAGTTTAGCACTCTGGTATTAAAAGCCCCTGCTTCACCACTAGAACTTAGCCCATCACCATACCTGGGATCAAAATAGTAATTTTCGGCAATTTCCAGATAATCCAAACCAAAATTAGATCGGAAATTGAAATACTTGGCAAATGTATATTTAGCAGCGCCATTACCTGTTAAAGAATTGATTATACCTTCTCTAATATGGCTATTTTTATCTTTAGCTGATTTAGTATTATTATAAGCAATTTGAACGGGATTGTAACCATCATACGCACCGGGAAGAACAGTATTATAAGTACCATCAGGTTTATAAATTGGATTTATTGGAGATTGTAATTGTGCAATACGACTTACATTGGCAAACCCCCCCCCCCCTGCGGTAGTATGCTGTGTAATGGTACTTGCATTAATACCTGTTTCAAAAGATAAATTATTAGTAGATTTATGATCAAAATTTAGCTTAATACTCCCCCTGTTAAAATCTGTACCGGTAACCTGACCTTCCTGACTGTTATATCCTCCAGATAAATAAAATCTAGTTTTTTCATCACCACCTCTGGCAGAAAGTTCATAATTGCGGGTTCCGCCTTTTCTTATAACTTCATCATACCAATTGTATGTAGGCGCTTTATCTACAGAGCCAAACGGAGCAACGTATGTATTATAGAAAGTAGTATATTGTGTAGCAGTCTTACCATACCTGTTTGCATACGCTTCTAATGATAGTGTCAGCCATTCTGGACCTGTTAACAACTCAGGTTTTCTAATGACTTCAGTATAGCCAAAATAAGAATTAAAGTTAAATTCGGTTTTACCTGACTTACCTCGTTTTGTAGTAATAACAACCACTCCATTAGCGCCAGCAGCGCCATAAACGGCAGCCGATGCTGCATCTTTTAACACATCAATAGATTCAATATTATCCGGATTGAGCGAACTTAAAGCATTACTTGAAGTAGCATTACTTGTATTATCTCCAGAAGAAACCTGAACTCCATCAATTACATATAGCGGATCATTACCAGCAGTAATAGACCCTACTCCACGAATTCTAACATTTAAAGCGGCTCCAGGAATGCCGCTTGAGGAAGTTACCTGAACACCGGCAAGTCTTCCTTGCATAGCTTTATCAAAACTTTGTACGGGTAAATTTTGAATTTCCTTACCAGATATTGAAACTACAGCACCTGAAACATCTTTTTTGGCTTGTTTCAAACCAAATCCAGTTATAACTACTTCGTCCAATTGTTTATCTCCAGCCCCTAAAGCAATATCTATCTGAGTTTGATTATTTATTGCAACCTCTCTGTCTGCATATCCAATGTAAGAAAACACTAATGTTGTAGCTCCTTTAGGTATGGTAATGGAATAATTTCCATTAACATTGGTAGTAGTTCCAACAGTGGTGCCTTTTACCCGTACCGATACGCCGGGTAAGGATAAACCGTCTTTACTATCTGTAATAACACCTTTCACCATACCACCTAATGCGGCTTGCTGGGCAGCTATTACTTTTTCATCCGCAGAGGATAAGGCCACATTGAGGTTATTATCACTAATTGCAACAACCTGTTTGCTATATCCATTATATACAAATTCTAATTGGCTGGTATTTTGAGGTACTGTAATAGAAAACCGTCCGTCAACACCTGTTTGCACGCCAACTTCTCCGCCGGAAGCTATAACACTAACTCCATAAAGGGTAGACCCTTTTTCTTTAGAGGTAACTATACCGGTTACTGTACGGCTCTGTTGGGTAAATACCTGCCCGCCATTTCTGGATAATGCGATATTTACAGGGTTGTTATTGTCTATTACAACAACCTGCCTGGCATAACCTGGAAATGTAAGTTCCAGTTGCTTAGTACCCTGAGAAGCCATGTAGATGGAGAACTTTCCATCAAAGCCTGTTTCGGTACTAAGGCCTGTGCCTGATACTCCAACGCGTACGCCATAAAGGGGCATTCCATTTTCTTTAGCGGTTATTGTTCCGCTTACTTCCTGGATAGTTACTTGTTCCTGAGCGAATGCCCCAATACTAACAAATAACAATAGAAAGAAACTCTGTACAAGTTTTTTCATACTGATTTAATAAAGTTTAAGTTGCTTAATTAGTTAATTAGGGGGCTAATATGTGCAACTTATTTGTTACAGCAAAATGATTGAGGTATGTTTTTTTTTAAATTTTTTCAAATTGCTAACAATCAAGCATTTAAAATTTAACGTTTTTTAACATTATGACCTAAATATTGGAAATATGACCTAAATACTGATCTATTAGGATAGCGATTATAAGATTAAAAGAAGAATATAATTTGAAGGAATAGTATCTGTTGTCTTTAGACATGAAAACAGGCCATAGACAATACTGACTTTATAGTCAGCTTCACTCTTGCCTGCCCAGATGTTTTTACCGGTATTAAAAATTTGACCATCCTGGCTGCAGGATCGGACATTATGCAAACTTCCGATCTGGTTTACAGTTATCTTAAAACAGGATCAAAAAATAATGCAGCAGTTAAATCATTAGTGGCAGAAATTGCCAAGCGTTTTGTAGGACAAGGCAAAAAGAAAAAAGAAATGTAATCAATTTTGCTCATGGATTGATTGCCAGAAGGGGTGTTCAGGAAACTGGATACCCCTTTTGATTCATATAGTTCTATAAACACGTTCCGAGATCAGGAATAACAGAACTGGTTTCACAAAAAATAGAACTGGTTCGGCTAATAGTAGAACTAATTCCCTTTATTAAAGAATTAGTTCTCCTCTCCAGGTAAACTGCTTGAGTAAAACAGGGAACCAGTTCTCTAATTAAGCGGACTCACTATTCAATGAAGCGAACTCATTTAGCAGATCAGTCTACTAGTTTAGTTACAAAGACAAGCGGATTACTTCCGGACACAACCTGTTTTCTTCATCAGGCAATCCGTTCCCTGATCAGGGGAACCGGTTTACTTCCAAAGGAAAGCAGTTCAGCAAAAAACCTATGCTGGTTCTCTCTTAAAGCCTTATCGTGCTCTTCTAAACCTAACTAATTTACTTTATGGAGTAACAAGTTTTCTATACCAGGGAACCGGTTTACCGCTACTGCTAAACTTGTTTAGTAAATCAGCGAAAAAGTTCTCTAATGCAGGGAATTAGTTTAGCTATCGTGGTAAACTTGTTTAGTAAAGTTGGGAACTGCTTCTCTAATACAGGAAATTAGTTCACCTGTCCAGGTAAACCGCTTGAGCAAAACAGTGAACTATTTCCCTGCTGAACAAAACTTGTTTTCTTCCAATGTAAACGAGTTAGGTAAATGTTATTGGCATTGGTATTATAATCCACCATCCCATCTATATACTTTTCTAACCTTAAATCTAGAACGAGTTACTAAATAGAAAGAAAACAAAAAGAGGTTATCTGTTAATAGATAACCTCTTTTTAGATTAAAATATTATAAATTAATATTCATCTTCATTCCAACCAGTTCTACGGTGCCCTTTTACAATATAGGTATTTCCGTTAAATGTTGTTGTATAACGAACATAGATACTATCTCCCATTACTCCGCTATGCAATTTAGTTTGACCTAAAAGTATTTTACCTTCCTCTATAGTAAACGTGTTATTTGCTTTAGCACTATTGGCAATAGTCTGACCTGAAATAGTTGCCTGGTTTACATCACAGGCTACTTTACCCCAGATAGCTACAGCTTGAATGG
>JBASZP010000111.1:0-1622 GCA_049660965.1 Daejeonella sp.
ATGATAGCCATTGGTGCCGGCGCTGTCAATTATCCAGTTTAAACCGGCATCATGCACTTTTTTTTGTAAAATACCTTCGGCCAGCGGGCTCCGGCAAATATTTCCCAGGCATACCATCAGGATTTTCATGGCGCAAATATAATTTAACCACCGCATAACCCATCATAAGAACAGCGTTGCGGTATTTACGAATGCCTTTCGTATGCTTACGAACACCTCATTCACACAAATCAATGCTTTATCACCATTTTATAAACGAGGCTTTTTTAATATACTTTACGCATTATGTTTGTAAAAAATAAACTGCTTTACCATTAATGAACAGCTTACCCGCTAATAATTCATCCTCTCCTGTAACCAGTCACCCGCTTCATGTATTGCTAGCAGAAGATAACCTGCTGTTGCAGCAGGCCATCAGGATCGTATTGGTGCAAAGAGGTTTTAAGGTAACGGTTGTAAAAAATGGTAAACAGGCGGTGGAAATGATGCAGCAGCACCAAATGGATATTGTTTTAATGGCGATCAATATGCCCTTGATGGATGGGGTGGAAGCCACTATCGCCATTCGGGCTTTTAATAAGTACACACCCATTATTGCCTTTACCAGCTACGACGAAACATCGATGCTCCAATACATCAAACAGGCAGGTATGAATGGTTTTTTAAGCAAGTATGCCTCACCGGAACATATTTATGATACCATTTTACAGCATGTAAATGGAATAAAAGAAAAAGCATAACACTGGTTTCAGTGAATAAAAAAAGTTCCAAAGTAATTTGGAACTTTTTTGTGTCGGGCAGACTGGATTCGAACCAGCGGCCCTCCCGCCTGGGGCGGGATGCGCTACCGGGCTGCGCTACTGCCCGAATTCTTCGTAAATATCAATAAAAAAGCCCTTCATTTCTGAAAGGCTTTTTGTACCACGTACGGGAATCGAACCCGTGATTCCTCCGTGAAAGGGAGGCGTCTTAACCCCTTGACCAACGCGGCATTTCCGTTAAAGGACGGCAAAGATAATACCATGGACTTTTGCAGCCAAATTTTTTAGAAAATACCTTAATTTTTATCATCCAGCATATCCGGTCTTCTGTGTTTTGTGCGTTGAAGGCTTTGTTCCTCCCGCCATTGTTCAATTTTTGCATGATTACCGCTTAGCAGGATATCCGGCACTTTCCAGCCACGGAACTCTTCTGGCCTTGTATAAACAGGAGGCGATAATAAATTATCCTGGAAAGAATCTGTAAGGGCAGAGGTTTCATTGTTTAACACGCCCGGGATCAATCTTCCCACTGCATCAACAATTACCGCGGCAGCTAATTCGCCGCCACTCAATACATAATCGCCAATAGAAATTTCTTTGGTGATAAAATGATCCCTCACTCTTTGATCGATGCCTTTATAATGGCCACAGATGAGCAGCAGATTATTTTTCAACGATAAACTGTTAGCTGCTTTCTGATCGAAGGTTTCCCCATCAGGCGTTAAAAAAATAACCTCATCATACCTCGTATTTTTTTGTAAAGATTCTATCGCATTTACGAGTGGTTCCACCATCATCACCATACCGGCGCCGCCACCAAACTGGTAATCATCCACCTGTGCCCGTGGGTAGGTTGTATAG
>JBASZP010000112.1:0-1980 GCA_049660965.1 Daejeonella sp.
GCTTTGTTGTTTCACTAATTATTGTTTTTAAATAGTAAAGTTGCTTTTTTACTGTTAACCTCCAGGTACAGATTTTCACTGATTTTTTCTATTCTAAACTTTTGTTCATTGAATAATGATACTTCTATTTTTTGAATAGGAAATTCGGGTAACTTTTCAACCGGGGTGTATTCAATGGTGGTTTCATTATTTGCTATCTTATTCTTTGTTATTGAACAGTTATTCAGTTTTGCAAATTTTTTCAAATTTTCAACTGTTTTTTTATCTGCATACAATTGAATGTAGGTTACTCGGGCAAATTGCCTTGGATATTTTTTTCCTCCCGACAGAAAGCTGTTGTATTCTTTAAAACTCATTGATTGCTGTATCTGTTTTTTTGTAAAACCCAAATACAATAAGAATTCTTCCTGGTATTCCAGAACAGATAGTTCACTTTTTAAATTTTTAAAAACCAGTGATTGGTACCAGTGTATTAACAAGCTGTCTTCAATGAAATTGGTAGTACTTGTATCAATCCCATACCCCAATCTTTTTGATTGTTGTATTATTTCATTCAATGTGTGAATCTTTCTTGTTTTAAATTCTATTCCCCAATCGCCAAAATGGTTGCCTGTTTGATGACTATTTTTAGGTTTAAAAAACTCAATGGTGGAAGATTCTCCAATTAAATATTTTCCGGTGTATGAGTCAGTATTGGTTTCCTGGTGCGCCTCTTTGCAAAGAAACAAAGTATCTTTTATGTATTTACTTTGGTATAATTGGTTATAGGAAATACTGTCAATGCAAATAAAGAGGGTGTTGAAATCGGTTTTAGGTACTACCTTTTGCTGTCCGTAACAGATATACTGTAAAAAAGCAAAACTTATTAATAAATAATTTTTCATGTAAAATTTGTGGGTATAACTGCAACTTTTTAAAAAGGGGTGTGTTTAAAAATTATTCAGGCCACTGCCTGGCTTGTTTGATAAAGTTAAATATTAAGAACTAAAGTAAGTGGTATTCTTCTGTCTCTTATTAACTATCAGCATTTCCGCCGTGTCCCCGGCTAAGCTGCAAAGTTATGCGAGAGACGCTGCTGAGAACGAAAGCTTTATATGAACGATTAAGAGTGAATGGTAAGACGGGGGAGCAGGCTTTAATAACAGTGTGTAATAAATTATTTAAACAGGCATTTGCTGTAACCAAAAGCTATAGTTTATATCAATCTAGTTACTGTTCTGCAAGACCATAAAAAAGTTAGCTTTTTACTTGTTTTTTACACAGTTCATGTTGGCAGTAGTTCTAAGTCTCATTAGCAAGAATTTTTCTCTTATAATATAAATAAGATAAAACTACAGTCAACACACCTGCAATTAAACCAATATAAATAAGTGAAATTTCTTTTCGCTCATACGCTTTTTTGTCGAGTAAAATCTGTTCCCTTTTTTCTACTTGAACTAAGTCAATATTGATATTTTCACTTGTATTGTTGTTGTCCCGATAATAAACCGTCACAGTGTCGCCAATGATAAACTTGTCAAGCAAGTCGTCATAATTTTTAGTCATTCTGTAAACCCCTAACTTTCTATCTATGTCACTTATTTGAATATAAAAACATTTTGACTTTTTTCCTTTACTGCCATAGCGATAGTCAATTCCCTTGTCGACAATCACACTTGTTATCTTGTCGTAATTTGTCAAACTGAGGTTTTGCTTTTTTAACCCTACATAAGCGAGGAAAAAGTAAATAAATGATGTCAGAAAAAGAAAAATTGAATTAAGAGTCCTCTTGGTGCTTTTTTCCATATTATATTGTCTAAAGGATATGGTCTGTCAAGAATTACTGCCAACGACCAGGTATTACTGATGGTTTGGATTAATATTCCGTCTGCCAACAACCGCAGCTGATTGAAAATATAAAGTTGAATTTAAGAACTAAAGTTGAAAGTTGTTTGTCCAGCCCGAACCACAGCCTGGATTTGCAATTGGTCGATGTTTGTT
>JBASZP010000113.1:0-8043 GCA_049660965.1 Daejeonella sp.
TTTCAGCTGAAAAATATTCCGGTTAATGCAAAACGCAAGGTTAATATTCTAAAAGAACCTTTTGGTATTAAACTCATCAACATTCTCCGCTATGTGGACAAGGAAAATGAGAATTCCTACAGTGGCGACGATTTATTATTTGAAATTATGCACTATGATTTTTACGATATCAATCCCATTGATATAGCAAAGATCAGTGTTGAAGTTAATGAACATAACAAACAACATAACGACAAAGACAAAATATCTCTTCGCTCTAAAATATGTGATGTAGCACAAAAAACAGGAACAACCCTGTTCGATTCCGAAAGTTATAAACAACTCAAACGCTTAAGCGGCGACCTGGAATTCTGGATTAAGGAAGCTGTTAATTTAACCTTACAGGGATTATTTGAAAAGATAATGATAGGGGCGGAAGGTGGAATTTTGGGATATATCTTAAGATCCCCCGACAGCAAATGGTTAATGGAGGTCATATCCTCTTTTTTTAACTTTTTGAAAGAAGAAAGCCGTAAAAAACCAGACCTTAAACTGCGTGAATTTGTCATACTTCTTGACCTTTTAAAAGACAATAGCCTTCCCTTAGAACTCAATCAAAACGTTTTTAATGAAGAAGGCGTAAACTTTCTTACCTGTCATGGTTCCAAAGGCCTGGAATTTGAATATGTCTATTTAATTGGCTGTACCAAAAATGTATGGGAAAAGAAGCGGAAAATGAATTCCGGTTATAAAATGCCCGATACCATGTTCACCTCCATGCCATCCGCCAATGAAGAAGAAGAACTGCGACGTTTATTTTATGTAGCCCTAACCCGGGCCAAAAAACATTTATACATTTCCTACACCCTCGAAGATACTAAAGGAAAAGCATTAGAGTCAACCGTTTTTATTGGCGAAATCCTCGCCGCAACCGATATGGAAATTAATAACCAGACACTTTCTGAACAAGTTCTAACAGATTTTTTTAAGCTGCAATTCACTCAGAGCGAACGTCCCAACATAGGCCTGGTTGATAAAGAATATATTAATCACCTGCTTGAAAACTATGCTTTAAGTATAACCCACCTTAATAATTATCTCGAATGTCCGCTTAAATTCTATTTTCAAAACCTGATCCAGGTACCAAGCAGTAAAAGTGATTATCTGACTTTTGGTAATGCTGCACATCATGCCTTGAACAAGTTATTTCGCTCCCTAACAGATAATAACAATCAGTTTCATAGCCTTAAACATTTTGTAGATGATTTCAACTGGTACATGCGCCGCAACCGCGAAGCATTCACCATCGAACAATTCAACCGCAGGATGGAATATGGTGAAAAGATACTGCCCGATTATTATAATAAGTACATTAATGGCTGGGAGAAAGTTACCGTAACAGAATACGCTATAAAAAATTTGGAAGTTGATTATGTTCCGGTACAAGGGAGATTAGATAAAATTGAGTTCAAAGGAACAGATGTAAATGTAGTCGATTACAAAACCGGAAGCTACGAAACGGCAAAACCAAAATTTAAACGTCCCGATGATAAAATACCCAATGGTGGTGATTACTGGCGGCAGGCAGTTTATTATAAACTCCTGGTAGATAACGACAGGCGTAAAGACTGGCGTGTGATCAGCACCGAGTTTGACTTCCTGGAACCCGAAAAAGGAGAATACATTAAAGAAAAAGTAGTGATTACCCCCGAGGACCTGAGTATTGTTAAAGCCCAGATCAAAGATACTTACACCCGCATAAAAAACCATGAATTCACAACAGGCTGTGGCAGGGAAGAATGTACCTGGTGTAATTTTGTACGCTCAAATTTCCGGCAAACCAAAGATCTGCTTAAAGAAACCGCAGAAGAAGAAAGGCAGTAAGCAGCTTGAATCCTTCCCGCAAACCTGCAGCACCAAAATCCTTGGACTGATTTCCTTCCCAGCGCCGCTGGCACCAAAACCTGTGGACTGAATCCCTTCCCAGCGCTGCTGGCACCAAAACCCGTGGACTAAATCCCTCCCCAGCGCCGTTGGCACCAAAATCAGTAGACTGAATTACCATGCTGTCAGGTGTTTCTACCTGACATTAAAAGCAACTTTTTCATCCCATCTCAATACCGCTAAAAATCATACTTTTGCAAAAGTAAAAACTCTAAATAATGCTCAGAACACATACTTGCGGTGAATTAACCATTAATGACCTGCAAACAGAAGTAACACTTACCGGTTGGGTACAAAAATCACGCGATCTAGGCGGGATGACTTTTATAGACATGCGTGACCGTTATGGAATTACACAATTAACCTTCAATTCAGACGATAACCATGAATTAAGAGCACAGGCACGTGAATTAGGCCGCGAATATGTGATTAAAGTGAGCGGAAAAGTTATTGAACGTTCCAGTAAAAATCCAAAAATGTTCACAGGCGATATAGAGATTAAAGTCTCCAGGCTCGAAGTATTAAATGCTGCTAAAAATCCCCCCTTCATGATCGAAGATGAAACAGACGGGGGAGATGATCTGCGTATGAAATACCGTTACCTTGATCTTCGCCGAAACCCTTTAAGAAATAACCTGGTTTTACGTCATAAAATGGCACAGGAAGTTCGTAAATATTTAGACGGATTGGATTTTATAGAAGTTGAAACCCCCGTTCTGATCAAATCCACACCCGAAGGAGCCCGTGATTTTGTAGTTCCAAGCAGAATGAACCCCGGTGAGTTTTACGCTTTGCCCCAATCTCCCCAAACCTTTAAACAATTATTAATGGTTTCTGGCTTCGACCGTTATTTCCAGATCGTAAAATGCTTTCGCGATGAAGACCTGAGAGCAGACCGTCAGCCAGAGTTTACACAAATAGATTGTGAAATGGCTTTTATTGAGCAGGAAGATATTCTGAATGTGTTCGAAGGATTGATTAAAACCTTATTCAAAAATGTTAAAGATGTTGATCTGATCGATGTTCCCAGGATGAGTTATGCTGATGCCATGCGCTTATACGGTTCGGATAAACCCGATACACGTTTTGATATGAAGTTTGTTGAACTAAAAAACACCGCTTCATCCGAAACTGCGGCACCTTTACTTTGGAGAGGCGGGGCTGAGTCTGTTTTCCCCGTTTTTGACCAGGCAGAACTTGTAGTTGGTATCAATGCAAAAGGCTGTGCAGAATATACCCGTAAACAATTAGATGAGTTAACCGACTTTATTAAACGTCCGCAAATTGGTGGTACCGGGTTAATTTATATGCGTCATAATACCGACGGAACTTTAAAATCATCCGTAGATAAATTTTATAATGAAGATGATTTAAGAAAATGGTCTGCTGCGTTTAATTCTAAGCCAGGAGATTTGATCTTAATTATGGCAGGAAAAACAGATAAAGTGCGCAAACAATTAAGTGAATTACGTTTAGAAATGGGTAATCGTTTAGGTTTGCGAAAAAAGAATAAGTTTTCCCCGCTTTGGGTATTAGATTTTCCCTTATTAGAATGGGATGAAGAATCTAAGCGTCATCATGCCATGCATCATCCCTTTACCTCTCCTAAACCAGAAGATATTTCCTTATTGGATACTAATCCTGGCCATGTACGTGCCAATGCATACGATATGGTCATAAATGGTACAGAAGTAGGAGGAGGATCTATTCGTATTCACGACCGTGGTTTGCAGGCATTGATGTTGAAACATCTCGGGTTTAGCATAGAAGAAGCTCAAAAACAATTCGGTTTTCTCATGGATGCCTTTGAATATGGGGCACCCCCACATGGCGGCATTGCCTTTGGTTTTGATCGTTTGGTTTCTATTTTTGCCGGATTGGATTCTATCCGTGATGTAATCGCATTTCCTAAAAATAATTCAGGCAGAGATGTAATGATTGATTCGCCTTCAACTATTGATCAAAAGCAATTGGATGAATTGAAAATTAAGACAATAGTTTAGGCGAAATGCCAAAGGGCTGGAATCGCAAAACTGTGACATAACCTGGATTTTTTATTGATGAAGCAGGTTTAGATTAGGAGTAAAAGCTTTAGCAGATCTTACCATTAATTATGGGAATGGCCAAAAAGTAGCAAAATATAACTTCATTTATTTCAAAAGGGATACTTGTTTAGTTCAAAGTAATTTCATAAACTCCTAAGTTAAAGGGTACCGGTTGATTTTTATAAGTAAAAGATTTTACTTCATAATGAGTTCCGTTACATTTATTCCCATTCACTTTTACTGTGCTAAGGTCAATTTCCGGATAGGGGATTTGATCTATAAGTATTATAAGGCTTTGTTTGGGAGCAGCTACTTTTACTAAAGAAACGTAAATAAATAATCCATCTTTATCTTCTAAAATCATACATGGTAAATTTTCGCCATTATATACAAAATCAACAACCGTATTTGTTTTAATACTGTTTTCATCTGCCGCATCAATAATTCGGAATTTTAATGCCGGAGGAGGGGGTTCACAGTTGGTTTTTCCGCAGGTAATAAACAGTATGCTTATTAAAAGATATAATAAATTTGTTGCTTTGATCATTTTATTTAGGTTTTATATTGGTAAGCATAGTCATGTTATAGGTATATCCATGAGGAAAACCCGGATTTAAAGAAGTTAGAAGGTAATATCCGTTATTTGCTCCTCCCCATCCCCAATTCATATGAAAATATTCCATTCCCTGTCCATCGCAACTATAATAAGCCGACATCCCATCACAAACCCACATGTGACAGGAGCCATAAATAGTGACTAATTTGAATAAATAACTATTCTTCTCTCTACAACCACTTAAAATAACAGGCCTTTGTGAATACAATTCTGATTTAATGATATTATTCCACCCATAGTTTGCATTATAATTATTAACATCATAACGGTTGGGATAGGTATAGTCCAAGTCCTTAAATCCTTGACGTGCCTGATTATCACTAGCGCCTGATCCATTTTCACTATAACTCATATTTACGTAAGACCCAATACTGGATAATAAAGCCGAAGTGTATGTGCTTCCGGAATTATTAGGCATTGAATTCCAATTATAAAGTTGAGGATATTGATAATATTTCATGATCTGTCCCATAGCAGTAGCTACACAACCAGCAGGCATATGATAACAATAATCAAGTTTTGAGGATGGCGGGCAATAATCATTATAACCACAACCTTGATTCCAAGTTGTTGATAATAAAGGTGAAAGATTAATTGGCGGAATTTGATTTTCAGGACATACTATTCCACAAATTGGATCTTCATAACATGAATCGGGTACATCCATCAGAGTATTTTCATTAAATTCTTTTGATGAAGTCTTTTCAAATTTCTTCCAGTCAGAATGGATAGTCAGTGCTCTTTTATTTTCAGATTTGTAACGTATATCTTCAATTTGATCAATAGAAGAAGCCAGCCAATTTATAAGACCAGGATTAAGCTGTTTTAAACTAAAATTTTCACTATCAGAGTAAGCTAATAAGGGAATTGACCGCTTATCTGCAGAAAGTATAAGAAATCCATTATTGGATTCATAGTTTATAATATATAAAGCTGGTTTATCAGAGTTTTCTTCATGCAAAGTTTCAATTAATCTTATTTTTCGGTCGGCGGTTCGATGGTTTGCTCCAACTGTTTGACTAGATTTCCAATGTTTGTCAGAAAAGGCTGTAGCGTCTTCTTTGGTAACAAGAAACGAATCAGTTTTATTTAAATTTTGTTTTTCTTTTACACAACCAATCCATATTAGTAATAAAGTCAGTAAAAGAGCAATTGATGTTAGTTTCGTAAATTTCGTTTTCATAATTTCATAATTTTTAATAAGTTAATTAACCTTTAATTGTGTATTAGCTAACAAATATAATATCTTGTAATTTTAATTATTTATTATACGATAAAAATGCCGGGATTGGAGTGATTTTTAGCCCAATTTTTATACAATTAATATCTGACTTTTTTTCTTAAAGCCACCCTGTTTCTTTTCATCTTATTTTTGCTGTGTACTACTTTCTTTTTATTTAAAAAATGAGATAATAATTATTTTCCATAATTATAATGATTTATAAAAGAAAAAATTGCTAATATAAAAGTGACAGAAAAATTAAAATGGCAAATCGTCTTCTAAATCTGTCCGGTTATAATCCATCGCTTCTTCGTCATCTGACTTATTTTTCGATTGATCATTAGCATTCTCGCCATTATCAAAATTACTTTTACGGCTCAGCATCTTAAAACTTTCTGCTACAATTTCTGTGGTATATTTTTTATGACCTTCTTTATCTTCAAAAGAACGTGTTCTCAATTTACCTTCAATGTAAACAAGTTTGCCTTTTTGCAGATATTTTGAGGCTATATCTGCCAAACCACGCCACATCACAATATTGTGCCATTCAGTTTGTTCAACTTTGCGGCCATCTTTGTTATACGTTTCTGAGGTAGCTAAGGGGAAACTTGCTACACTTACACCACCTTCTAAGTGCCTAACTTCAGGATCTTTTCCTAAATGGCCTATTAATATTACTTTGTTAATTCCTGACATATTTTACTGAATTTTAGATGAATTGAAGGTAAGAAAAGTTTTAAAAAAATCAAAAATTAATTTTGGCTGCGCCAAAGTTTCTAATTCATCTAAAGTGACATAAAACCAATTCTTATTATGTATAAACTCTTCTGTAAAATCACTTATTTCTATAAATTGTGTATGTAATTTTTGATGACTAAGTATATGTTTTACCGGTGAACTTACTGATAGAATTTTAACATTATTGCCAAACTGTTCTATAAAATCAGGCATATCTACCAATTCTTCCCCTTTTACAGGATGAGTGGTTTCTATTAGTGGTAATTCATGCAAGTTTTGCCAAATATCATTTGCGCCCCTTTTATTTATAAGTATTTTCTTATTTTTTCTTACAACAATATAATTAAAATAGCGATCGCGAACTTTTTGAGTTTTAAGTTTAACAGGTAATTCATCAACTTTATTAAGATTGTATGCCTGGCAGTTTAATAGTAAAGGACAAATCTCACAATCCGGGTTGCGGGGTTTACATTGCAATGAACCAAATTCCATAACCGCCTGGTTATAAATTCCGGCTTGTGATTTATCCATTACCTCGTTGGCCAGATCTGTAAAAATCTTTTTACCTTTTCCTGTATTTATTGGAACATTAACATTAAAATAACGTGATAATAACCTAAAAACATTACCATCCACAACAGCCTTAGCCTCATTGATAGAAAAAGATGAAATAGCGGCTGCAGTATATTCACCCACACCTTTTAATTTAATTAATTCGTCATAGTTTTTAGGAAAATACCCTGCATGGTCTTCCATAACTAATTGAGCGGTATGATGCATGTTTCTTCCCCTTGAATAATAACCCAGGCCCTGCCACATTTTTAAAATCTCATCTTCACTTGCATTAGCAAAATCAGCAACAGTTGGATAGTTCTCCGCGAATTTGTTAAAATAAGGCATTCCCTGTTCAACCCTTGTTTGTTGCATAATAACTTCAGATAACCAGATAATATAGGGGTCATTTGTATTACGCCAGGGTAAATCCCGCTTATTTCGCTCATACCAGCTAATAATCTCTTGTGAAAAATTCATATCAATGGAGTGTTTAAAATTTATTACATCACAAAAATACCTTACTGTTCGCTTTAAACTAATTTATATTTTTAAAAAACTCAATTTAATTTCCCCAATTCAATTTAAACCAATACTTTTGCAACCCTAAAACAGTTTAAAATATACAATAATAGAATAAAATAATTATGACCAAGGCAGAGATTATAACAGAAATATCAAATAAAACAGGAATTGAAAAATTAGATGCTCAGGAAGCAATAGAAGCGTTTTTTAAAGTTGTAAAAAACGCTATGATTAATGGTGAAAATGTTTATGTAAGAGGATTTGGAAGTTTTGTAGTAAAAAAGAGAGCTGAGAAAACAGCACGTAATATTTCTAAGAATACTGCAATTATAATACCTGAACATTTTGTGCCAAGTTTTAAACCTGCCAAGGTTTTTATTGAAAAAGTTAAAAGTAATAATAAGAAAAAATCTGAATAGTAA
>JBASZP010000114.1:0-19260 GCA_049660965.1 Daejeonella sp.
TAAAATTATAGTGTAATACCAGTTATTTCAATTTTGGTAAATTGCTGGCGGTGGCCATTTTTCTTTTTGTAACCTTTTCTGCGTTTCTTTTTGAAAACGATTACTTTATCACCCTTTAAATGAGACACGATCTTAGCCGAAACTTTAGCACCTTTCAAAGCGGCTGAACCTACTTTAAATTTACCACCATCTTCTGCCAATAACACATTGTCAAATTCAATACTAGCGCCTTCATCTCCCTGTAAACGGTGTACAAAAAGATGCTGGTCTTTAGCAACTTTAAATTGCTGTCCGGCTATATTTACTATTGCGTACATTATTAGTTTATTTATTAATTTTAAATGAGGTGCAAATATATAATTTATTTTTTGAATGAAAAACTAATTCTATCTAAGAGTTTTTGAGTTTATATTAGTTCTTTTTTGAAAAAGAGCAGCAGTAATTCTTCGCTTTGAATAGTCCTGATTTCTTTTACAAATCCTCATTTTGCTTTGCTCAATTTTGGGGTTTTACACTTCAATGGGGTTTATGTTTAATCCGGCAGTAAAAACATTCTCCTAAAACTTCTTCTTGTGTTTATCCTCCGCATCATTAATTACTGTACTTATTTCTTTTGCCATTTGTATGGCTGCATCCCGAAGTTTTATATTTGAATTATAATCTCCGTCAAAAAGCACATGTTTACTTTTTCGCTGGTAATTAAATTCGATGTAATAATGCGGAGAACTACGTCCGGGTTTCTTAATACCAGAAAGTTCATCGGGGAAATTCCAGAAACCTTGTTCTGCAGCTTTCCGGTGAAGATACAGCAAATCATCTTTTCTTAGCTTAACGGTTGTTTTAATCAATGAATCATGATCATTGACATATTGGTAGACTCCGGTTTCAGAATCATATTGATTAATTAAACTATCTCCCAAACCATATTTGAATTTAATGGACTTAAATTCCGAAAATTTGTAAGGAGCATTTTTAACCATTACACTATAGTAATAAACACAGTATAAAATGAAAGGTATTACTATACAAATTATCAGAAATATCTTTTTATTCCGTTCGCTCATCTTAAATATATTTTAATAAAAGAACAAAGAATGGAATTTTTAATGATTATATTAGTTTAATTACCTCATTCACATTCAATCATTCCATCCTTCAATCATTCTATCCTTCAATCATTCTATCATTTTATCACTCTATCCTTCAACCACTCTTATATTTTCCTCTCCTTCCAACTCCCCTTCCCATTTGCTGATCACGGCTGTTGCAATACTATTTCCAACTACATTAGTTGCAGAACGGCCCATATCAAGAAGCGGGTCAATACCAATTAATAATGCCAAACCTGCTTCAGGAATATTAAATGTGGCAATTGTTCCCGCTATTACAACTAAAGATGCCCTGGGAACGCCTGCAATTCCTTTGCTGGTAAGCATTAATATTAATAACATTGAAAGCTGTTGTTCAAAGGATAAATGAATACCGTAAGACTGGGCAATAAATAAGGATGCAAAAGTCATATACATCATAGATCCATCCAAATTAAATGAATACCCTAATGGAAGTACAAAACTTACAATTTTATCTTTACATCCAAAACGCTCTAACTGAAGCAATGTTTTAGGATAAGCTGCTTCACTGCTTGCCGTACTAAATGCAAGCAGAATAGGTTCTTTTAAACTGTTTATCAATCTGAAAATTTTGCTTTTTAAAATTAAAAAGCCAATAAAAATGAGTACAAGCCAGAGTATTAATAAACCCGAGTAAAACTCACCAATAAAAATAGCGTAAGTAGACAGAATGCTTAATCCTTGTTTGGCTATAATAGCTGTCATTGCACCAAATACAGCAAAGGGAGCAAAATTCATTACATAAGAAGTGATTTTTAAAATAACATGTGCAAAAGCATCCATTGCCTTAATAACAATATGTCCTTTTTCGCCAATGGCAGCAGTAGCAACACCAAAAAACAAGGAAAAAACTACTATTTGTAAAATTTCATTGGTAACCATCGCCTCAGCAAAACTTTTAGGAAATACATGTGTGATGAAATCCCGTAAGGTTAGTGCAGTTTTTTGAATACCGGTAGAAACATGACTGTCAGGAAGAGGTAAATTCATGGTTTCTCCTGGTCTGAAAATATTTACCAATATCATCCCTAAAACCAGGGAAAGTAAACTTGCGCTTAAAAACCAAAGCATTGTTTTACCACCAATACGACCTACTGCTTTAATATCCCCTACTTTTGCAACGCCAACAACCAGGGTGGTAAATACCAAGGGTGCAACGATCATTTTTATTAAGCGAAGAAAAATATCACTTAATAAAGTAAGCGGCTCAAGTTTCTTTTCACGAATAACATCATTCTCTTTCCTTATTTTAATTTGTTTATCCAGCTGAACTTTCATGCCTGTATATTGAGCGCTGGTCGTATCACTAACTGTACTTAATTGAGCCTGAATGCTTTTAGCCTGCTTATCGGCGCTAATGATTTGTTCATTATATTGATTGATAAATTTTACGTTTAACCAATATCCGGCAGCAATTCCAAGTATTAGCGCTATAAAAATGTAGAGAGTTAATTTGTTTTTAGCCATGTGTTAATTTTGATTGAGGTAAAACTACAATAATTTAAATATTATGGTTAAATATGCTTATTAAATTTAAGAATGGGAGATCAAAGAATTTAAATAAAAGAAAACACTAAATGCAAAGCAACACACTACTGCAACAAAAAAAAGCGCTGGCTCAACTTGAGAAGAAAGACCTGATTGATTTTTGTATCCGCCTTTCTAAGTATAAAAAGGAAAATAAAGAATTGCTCAATTATCTTTTGTATGATGCTCATGATCCGCTTCAATATGCAGAACAGGTAAAAGAATTATTAGAGCCGGAGTTTAAAACCATGCAAAAAAACAGTTATTATTACAGTACCAAAAGCTTGAGAAAGATACTACGCACACTTAACAGACATACTAAATATACACTTTCAAAACAAGTTGAATTAGAATTACTACTTTGGTTTTGCATCAATTATTTAAAGTATGCTGATACCCGGACAAATCATAAACCTTTGCAAAACATTTTTATACGACAATTTGAAAAGATCAAAAAGACAATATCTAAACTACATGAAGACTTGCAATTTGATTATCAATCTGAATTTGAAATATTAATTGATACAGCAAACAAGCAATTAAACTGGTTTAGTAAACTACACTATCAAATAAATAATTTCTGATATTAAGCTATATTAGCCCAATTAATATCACTTGCTAATTTATGGCGCACAAATACTATCAAACTAAAAAAACATCAGCTCCTTTAGCTTCATCACCTCAAAAAAAGAGAACGGAAACAAAAAGTACATCATTTAGCTTTAGTAACTGGGTTCCTGCCATTTTTGTACTGCTGTATGTAACTACAGATTTTGTCCCGCAAGGGAAAGCCCTTGATGTAATGGGACCTCAGTGGCTTTACCTGGTCATAGTTAATTGTATAACTACCTTATATATTTATAGCTCTTTTAAGAAAAACGGATATGACTTAGCCCTTCAAAATATAATAAAACGGGCACTTTCTATTTTATACCTGGGCTTATTTGTTGTGGCCGGATTTTCTATTTTATTTGCCATTAACAAGGTGGAAGCTTTAGTAAATTACGCGTTTTTTATTGCCACTATTATAGCTTTTTTTAATATAGCTATATTATTGTATGGCCGGCTGGAAGCATTTAAACTTGTAGCCCGCATTATTTCAGTAATCTTATTATTTCAGGCGATCTTTAGCATAACTGAGTTTTTTAAAGCAATAAACACTCTTTCTTTAAATGATGCTATTTACAATTTAAAAGGAAATACGGGTAATAAAAATATTTTCGCGGCCAGTATTATCCTGAAAATACCTTTTGTAATGTATTGTATTTACACTACAAGGTCCTGGGGGAAATTATTTAATGTTACTGTATTATTATTGGCGATATTCGCTGTTTTTCTGGTTAATGCACGGGCTTCCTATGTAGGTTTAATTGCCGAAATATTCCTGTTTATTGTTTATTGTATTTTACAACAGCTTAAAGAAAAAAAAACAAAAAATACCATTTACCGCCTCGCATCTGTTTTACTACCCGTAATCATAGCCTTTCTTTTTGCACAGATAACCTTAAGTAATATTCAAAGTGCCGAAGGCACATCCGGAGGTTATGGCTCTGTAACCAGCCGTTTAAGCAGTATCACAAAACTATCTCAAAGCTCTAATGCTTTACGGCTGGAAATGTGGTCAAACGGGTTCGATTATATTAAAAAAAATCCGCTGATGGGTTGTGGTTATGCCAATTGCAAAATAGCGATGGTTCCTTATGAGAAAACCATAGAGAACGATTTCCTGTTCGGTAAACATACCCATAATGATTTTATTGAAATGACCATGGAACTGGGCATTCCTGGCGGACTGTTATTTCTCTCTTTATTTATCTGGGTATTAATTTATACTTTAAAAATATGGAAGTCTGATGCTAATGAAGATACCAAATTAATAGCGGTCATTTCACTTATTGCCTTGGCGGGTTATTTTATAGATGCCTTTTTTAACTTTCCCAATGAGCGGCCAATTATGCAGCTATATTTCGCTTTAATTCTGGCGGTTAACATTAGTGCATATAATAGTATGAAAGGTGGTTCTGAAAAAAGTAAATCTGGTGTTCCAAAATATATAAAATTACTATTCTTCGGAGTATCTCTCCCGTTAATAGCTGTTTCACTTTATCTAACCTATAATAATCAACGATCATTAGTTGTACAGGGATATATGTACGATAATTTCCCCAATCAGCCCACCGCTGCCTGGGTAGAAATAAAGGATGAATTACCTGATATTCCAAACCTGAGTGTTTTAGGTTTTTCCTTTGATACTAAAAAGGCCTGGCACCTGTACCAAATTGGCGAATACGAAGAAGCCTTAAAACTGGCAAATAAAAGTATAAGTGCAAACCCCTATTCCATGCAGGGTGAATACGTAAAAACCAATATATTTCTGAAAACCGATAAACTGGATAGCGCATATCATTATGGTACCAAGTGCTTTTTTGAACGCCCCAGAAATTTAGGCTTTTATAATGTGCTTTTAAATATCTGTGTACAACGAAAGGACACCGCAACCATGCAAAAGATTTTCAAACAGTTTACTTCATACCGTAATGAGCCCATTGCTTGGTCTCTATATATTCAATATTTAGAACGATTAAACTATGATCAGCAAACTTTGTTTAACCTGAACAGCGAGGCTAAACGTTTATTTCCCGGGGATAAGAATTTTGAGAAACCCTCTAATTATATGATTGTAAAACCAATCCTTAATAAAGCAGTAGAAGCATTCGGGAAGAAGGATTACCAGACAGCACTGAACTGTTTTTTAGAATTAAGCAAACTAAATCCCGCAGATTACTCGTTTCCGGAAAATGCGGGGAAATGTTATTTCTCTATGGGCAAATATCCTGAAGCGATTAACTCTTTTGATCAGGTTATTCAATCCAAGGCATTTAATAATGGCGTGGCCGAATATTATAAAGCGCTGAGTTTGCTTAATCTGGGTAAAAAAGAAGAAGGATGTAATTACCTGAAACTGGCTGATTCTAAGAACTTCCCCGAGGCTAAAAAAATGATCTCTGCACATTGTAATTAGAGAATAGTAAATAATGAATATTTATTAGACTGAGGCACTATTTTGTATTTTTGGAGAAAGTGTAACTTCCATAAGTTTAAGTACAATAAAAGCAATTAATACCTCAGAAAACTTAGCTAAAACTCAATTCTATCTTCCATTTTTTTAATAAAAAACCATTTTGAATAATATAGGTTAGCTTTTTTGCTTTAATGGATTCTTACAAAAATAAAGATAGAATATATTAACCCTTTTGATTTAATTTTTTAATCCTAATTAAGTCCGAAAAGCCTAGGTTTTTCTTACTGTAAAACAGATAGTTAGTCATTTTAACGTCATTAATTCAGTGACTTTTTTTCTAATGTGCAAAGATGTTATTGATCTATTGTTTCTTGTTATATTTAACCTCAGTTAACAATAATAATTAACCTAAAATCAAAACAATTATGAAACATTTTTACACACAAAAATTAACCTCTGTTTTCTTACCTATTAAAAAGCAATTGCTCAAAAAGCTCTTGGCTATTGCAGTATTATTATTCCAGTTTACTTATGGCATGGCCCAAAACACCAATTTTGGTAGTGGTTCGCTTTCCAATAATACTACAGGAGTTAATAATGCGGCCTTTGGAGCTAATGCTCTTTTCTCTAACACCACAACTAACAATAATACTGCCTTTGGGATTTCCACTCTATCCTCTAACTCATCAGGGTATAATAATACGGGCATTGGTGCATTTGCCCTTTATACTAATTCAGCAGGTATTAATAATACGGGTACAGGTTATCGGGCACTTTTTACTAACAGAAATGGAAACTATAATACAGCTAATGGCTATCAAGCACTTCTGTATAATACTTCAGGATCTAATAATACGGCGAATGGCTATCAGGCACTTATTAACAATACAACAGGATATTACAATACTGCATTAGGATATAATTCACTTTACGCTAACAAGAAAGGAAATTATAATACCGCATTGGGCTATGGTGCAGATATGATCACAGATGATTTAAGTAATGCAACAGCTATTGGAAACCAGGCAATAGTAACAACCAGCAATGCCATACAACTGGGTAACGCTGCAGTAACCAAGATTTTTGCAGGTACCGGTACCAATGCTACAGTAATTACAGGCGGTTTACAGGTTACCGGAGGTGTATTGGGTGTAGGTAAAGTACTTACTTCCGATGCCAACGGGGTTGCCACCTGGCAAACAGGTATGGGTGGGCCAATTGGGCCTGCGGGGCCGCAAGGTATACAGGGTTTACAGGGGGAAACAGGCGCTACAGGACCGCAAGGTATTCAGGGTTTAACAGGGCAGCCAGGAGCTGACGGCGCTTTAAATGCCTGGTCACTTACCGGTAATGCAGGTACTGTTGATGGAACGAATTTTATTGGCACAACAGATAATGTACCTTTTAATATCCGGGTAAATGGTCAAAAAGCAGGCAGAATAGAAGCTGACCCACTTAAAGCCAATACCTTTTATGGCTACCAGACGGGTAATGCCAATACTACTGGTCATGAAAATACTGCTGTCGGTTATCAGGCACTTTATAGTAATACCGAAGGAAATTATAATATGGCTAATGGGTATCAAGCGCTTTATCGAAATACCACCGGATATAATAATATAGCTACCGGATATAAAGCATTATTCAATAATATCGACGGAAGTGCTAATATAGCAAATGGTAATGCTGCTCTCTATAGTAACATCAATGGATATAATAATACAGCCATTGGCTCTAGTGCTCTTTTTGCAAATACCACCGGAAAAAACAATACCGCTATCGGGTATTCTTCTATGCAGAGTAATATTACCGGCTACGATAATATGGCTAATGGCTATGGCGCTCTTCTTGCCAATATTGGAGGATATAATAATGTGGCTTTGGGTAATGCCGCGCTACAGTCTAATACCAGCGGCTATTCTAATACCGCCAACGGATATGCCGCATTGGCGTCTAATACTACAGGAAGTGATAATACCGCCCTGGGTAATAGCGCAGATGTTGCATCCGGAAATTTAACCAATGCTACAGTGATTGGCGCAAATGCCAAAGTAACCGCCAGCAATGCCATACAATTAGGCGATGCCGCGGTAACGCAGGTTTTCGCAGGTACAGGTACTACTGCTACCTTAATTACCGGCGGGCTGAAAGTTACAGGCGGTGTACCAGGCCTGGGTAAAGTATTAACATCTGATGCGAACGGAACAGCTACCTGGCAAGCCGCAGGAGGCAGCGGATGGACTCTAACCGGTAATGCAGGTACTGTTGATGGTACGAATTTTATCGGCACAACAGATGATGTACCTTTTAATATCCGGGTAAATAATGAAAAAGCAGGGAGAATAGAATGTGACTGGTCTAAAGCGAATACCTTTTATGGTTACCAGTCAGGTAATGCCAATACCACAGGATATGGAAATACAGCTACTGGTTATCTGGCACTTTCTTTAAATACTATAGGAGGGCAAAATACAGCTACTGGTATTCTAGCGCTTAGAGTCAATACTACAGGATATCAAAATACCGCTAATGGTAGTTCAGCACTTTCTGCGAACACTACAGGATCTCAAAATACCGCTATAGGCAACTCCACTCTTCGTGTCAATACTACAGGATATGCCAATACAGCTAATGGTTCAGCTGCACTTTCTTCCAATACTACAGGAACCCAAAATACCGCTACGGGTGGCTTCGCACTTTATTCAAACACTACAGGACATCAAAATACTGCTAACGGCTATGGCACGCTTTTTTCTAACACCGGAGGAAATTGGAATGTGGCTAATGGCTCGTATGCACTCAATAACAACACTATAGGATATCAAAATACAGCCATGGGTGTAGATGCTCTTTACTACAATACTACGGGCAATAATACTGTTGCTTTGGGATATAATGCACTACAGCTTAATACTGTAGGATCTTTTAATACTGCCTTAGGGTTTTTTGCAACCCCGCTATCCGATAATCTAACTAACTCAACAATTATTGGAGGCTCGGGCTTAATAAATACCAGTAATAAAATCCGGTTTGGGGATAGTAACGTGACTGTAGTTGAAGGGCAGGCACCTTACAGCGTCGTTTCAGACGGGCGTTTTAAAACTAATATTAGTGAAAATGATGTAAAAGGGATGGAATTTATTAAACGCCTGCGCCCTGTGGTGTATAATTTTGATACCAAAAAGTTTACCGAGTTTTTAACCAAAAATATGGCTGATAGTACTCGCAAAATATATCTGGATAACGATTTCGGCCCCTCCACCGCTATACGCCAAAGTGGTTTTATAGCACAGGAAGTAGAAAAAGCCGCGTTGGAAACAGGCTATAATTTTAATGGAGTTCATACTCCTGAAAATGAACAGGATAATTACAGCCTGGCTTATAGCCAGTTTGTAGTGCCTTTGGTAAAAGCAGTACAGGAGCAGGATCAACTGATTAATGAGCAGCAAAAACAATTAGATCAGCAGAAAAAAACAAACGAGCAGCTAAACCAGCGAATAGACAAACTTGAAAAGCTGATTTTAGGTTTAAACAATATAACCGTAAACCCGGCTGCTGAAACTAATGAAACCCTTAGCCTGCAAACTACTAAGCAAAGTACCGTAAACCTGGTTCCTGATGAGGTAAAGATCTACCCTAACCCGGGAAAAGATATATTTACCCTCAGCACCAGTCTTACTGATGGAGTAATAGAAGTCTTTAGTTTAACAGGAAAACGTATTTACCAAAAAGTCCTGGAAAATAATAGCGGGGAGTATAAACTTGACCTGTCTTCCAATCCACGGGGAATATATTTGGTTACCATCAGTTCAAAAGGTAAAGAAATTACTACCAAAAAACTGGTGATAGAATAGTAAGCGAGGTAAAATGATTAACTACACTCCAATCTGCAAGCTATGCGGATTGGAGTATGGTTTTTCTATTAAAAAACCTGTAAATGACTGTCAGGCCTTAACCATCAAAACATCCAGTGCAGTATCTCCCTCATCTTCTATATCAACGGTAATTTCCTGGCTAATGTACCCTGCACAGCTTATTTGTACCATATAACTGCCTGTGGCTACGCTTTGGGTGCTGTACCTGCCGTCGGCATTAGTGCTTGCTTTATTAATTTGGCCATCTACTATATGGACCTGTGCATTTTTAAGGGGCATTTGCGTATCGCTGTCCTTAATGATACCCGTTAAACGGCCTTTGCCGTCACTATCACTATTAGTATTACTGCGGATAATGCTTTGATCAAAAAAGTTGTTAACCAGTTCCGGCTTTCCTTTATTTTCGCGGGCTATTAACAATAAATTATCAAACAATTGGTTATCCCAGGCCTCTTCAGCAGCCTCACGACTGCTAATACCAGAACTTACTTCCCCTATTTTTGTTAACTGCATTCCGCGGGTAGCCGCATATTGTGTCCGGAATGTTTCATATTCAGCTAATACATCTTCCCCGCCGGCTGCAGCGGTGTTTAAAGTGATCACATCTACCATACGCTTCATCAGCTGTTCTACATTGCCTTTGGTTACTTTTGAAGTAAACTCCATTACCCCCTGCGGAAAAAAACTTTGATACACTGGCTGCTGGTTTACTTCAGTAGAAATTAAATAATTGTTTAACCGGGTATTCCGTTTGCTGAATTTTTCAATCAGGCCATCAACAGACTGGGTCTGGCTTTTTTGCAGGGCCTTATTAAGCGCTACATTAGTAATATCACCAAAGAGGTTTATTTGTACAGTTGTGGTGTCGCTAATTGCCTGATCATATACATTACCGCTATTATTAGCGGCTAAATTAGCCAGGTGGCTTTCGCCGAATTTCTTTTTGTTGTCAAGCGATATACGCTGACCGGTAAAGGGATTTTCTAAAAAGGTTTCCAGTTTTTTCATTTTTTAATAAATTAAGCTAAGAAATTAATTTTAGCGGCTAATTATACTTTATAAATTAGTTACAGCCGTTTTATTATTTTAAAGGTATATATTTATTTTTATTACATACAAATATTATTTTTTGTAAAAGTATAATTATGCATAATTACTACCCATATAAAGTTAGAAGAATGGCAAATAAATGACAGAAATAGTATGACAAGTTTTTGCATATAAGCAAACAGATCTTCAGTATGGTACTGCAAGTTTTTGCATATAGGCAGACAAGTCTTTGTGATGGTACTGCAAGTTTTTGTATATAGGCAGACAAGCCTTTGGGATGGTATTACAAGTTTTTGTATATAGGCAGACAAGCCTCTGGGATGATATTACAAATTTTTGCATATAGGCAGACAAGCCTTTGGGATGGTATTACAAGTTTTTGCATATAAGTAGCGTAGCATGTTATTTTCGGTTTTAACTTAGATATACCATACAGTTTTTAACTTACCAACGCTGTTTATTCCTGGTATCGCTTTACTAAAAAACTACAGGAAACCAATATGTTAGGCTACCATTTTCAGCCAAAAACCTCCTATTGTTTTTAATATTTAATCCTATATTTATCATAAACTAAAAATAAATATTAACCTTAAACCAACAGGATTATGAAACATTTTTACACAAAAAAATCAGGAGTTTCTTTTTTACTCGCCAAAAATGGAATACTCAAAAAACTTTCAGTAATGACAATATTGTTATTACTGTTTTTTTTTACGGCCAAGGCTCAATGGGTTCCAAATGGAGCACAAACTATCCTGTCCACAGGAGATAAAGTGGGTATTGGTACAAGTAATCCTACAGGGCTTTTCCAGGTTCAGGATGGCCATGTGATTTTCTCAGGAGTAGGAGCTTCAGGTACAACAATTCCTACAGGATCAGGATCAAGATTGATGTGGGTATCTACTAAAAGAGCATTTCGGGCAGGTGGAGTTCAAGCAGATGAATGGGATGATACTAATATTGGTTCTTACTCGGTTGCTATGGGCTTTTCGGCAAAGGCAACACAGGACAATTCCATTGCAATAGGATGGAAAACACTGGCTACAGGAGGAAACTCTGTTGCCATTGGAAACTATACAACAGCAAGCGGGAGTGCTGCAATAGCTTTAGGTGAAGGGACATATGCGACAGGTCAGGAATCTATGGCCACAGGGTTTAGTACCACAGCCAGTGGCTGGAACTCTACTGCTATGGGGAAGTATTCACTTGCAAGCGGAAATATTTCTACTGCAATAGGAAATGATGTGTTAGCTCAGTCTTATAATTCAATGGCTATTGGCCGTTATAATGTAGGAGGCGGAGACTTAACCACCTGGGTTGCTACTGATCCTCTTTTTGAAATAGGAATAGGAACCCCATCAGTAAACAGGGCTAACGCAATGACTGTTTTAAAGAATGGGAATATAGGTATTGGTATAAGCAGTCCGGTAACTAATCTTCAAGTACAAAATGGTACTGTATTATTTCAGGGAACTACAGGAAATACACCGGTTTCTGGTTTTGGTACCCGATTAATGTGGATTCCCGCTAAAAAAGCTTTTAGGGCAGGTTCTATATCAAGCGGCGAATGGGACGATATTAATATCGGGCAAAATTCCATAGCATTGGGCGATGGTCCAAAAGCAAGCGGGTATGCATCAGTCGCACTTGGTTCGGGTAGTTCAGCAAGTGGTTTGGCTTCTACTGCCATGGGTGGCGGAGCTACAGCGAGTGGAGATTATTCTACTGCAATGGGACGCGTTACTTCAGCAACCGGAAGCCGGGCTACTGCAATGGGAGATGGTACTGGTGCAAGTGGTAATTACTCTACAGCAATGGGTCAGGGTACTTCAGCGGCGGGAGATTTTTCTACTGCAATGGGATACCATACTGATGCAGACGGAATGTATTCCACTGCAATGGGGCATCAATCGTTAGCCAATAAAAATTATGCAACTGCTTTAGGCCAATCTACTTCAGCAACCGGGCTTGCCTCTACTTCCATGGGTGAAGGTACTACAGCAAGTGGTGATAATGCTACTGCAATGGGATATGTTACCAAAGCGGAAGCTAATAAATCATTAGCGATTGGCCAATACAATTTAGGAGGTGGCAACCCTACTAACTGGGTAGCTGCTGATCCTCTTTTTGAAATAGGAAATGGTCTTTCCGCAGCGAGTAAATCTAATGCTATAACTGTCTTAAAAAATGGAAATACAGGTATCGGAATTAATAACCCTGCTGCCAAATTAGAAGTAGCCGGCCAGATAAAAATTACAGGTGGTAGTCCGGGTTTAGGTAAAGTGCTTACTTCCGGTGCGGACGGACTGGCTACCTGGGAACTGGCCATGGGCGGTGGAAGCGGATGGGCTTTAACCGGTAACACAGGTACTGTAGATGGAACAAATTTTATCGGTACAACGGATAATGTGCCTTTTAATATCAAAGTAAATAGTCAAAAAGCAGGCAGAATAGAAGCTGACCCGCTTAAAGCCAATACCTTTTATGGTTACCAGGCGGGTAATACCAATACTACCGGTCATGAAAATAATGCTACCGGTTATCAGGCACTTTATAGTAATACTGTAGGAAATTATAATATGGCTAATGGGTTCGCAGCGCTTTACCGCAACATTAACGGTAATAATAATATGGCTACCGGATATAAAGCATTATTCAATAATATCGACGGAAGTGCTAATATAGCCAATGGTAATGCTGCGCTTTATAATAACATAAGCGGGCATAATAATACAGCTATTGGCTCTTCTGCTCTTTTTTCCAATATTAGCGGGAAAAACAATACCGCTATCGGGTATTCTTCTATGTTGAGTAATACTACCGGGTATGATAATGTGGCTAATGGCTATTCTGCTTTGCTTGACAATATTGGAGGATTTAATAATGTGGCTTTGGGTAATGCCGCACTTCAATCTAATTTCAGTGGCTATTCCAATACCGCTAATGGTTATGCCGCATTAATTACTAATACTACAGGAAGTGATAATTCCGCGTTAGGTAACAGCGCTGATGTTGCATCCGGGGATTTAATTAATGCTACAGCGATTGGCGCAAATTCCAAAGTAACTGCCAGCAATGCCATACAATTGGGTAATGCCGCGGTAACACAGGTTTTCGCAGGTACGGGTACTACCGCTACCTTAATTACGGGCGGGTTAAAAGTTACAGGTGGTGTACCCGGCCTGGGTAAAGTATTAACATCGGATGCGAACGGAACCGCTACCTGGCAGTCACCTGCCGGCGGAGGGGGTGGCAGCGGCTGGGGTTTAACCGGAAATGGAGGGACCATTGATGGAACAAATTTTATCGGGACAACAGATAACAAGCCCTTTAACATCCGAGTGAATAACCAAAAAGCAGGCAGAATTGACGTGACATTAGCAAATACCTTTTATGGTTATCAGTCAGGTAATTCAACCACGGGTGGAAGTAATAATACAGCTACCGGTAAAAATGCGCTTTCATCTAACGAGGATGGAAATTCTAATACTGCTATTGGTGTAAGCTCACTTCAGTTTAATACTACAGGTAGTAATAATACAGCAATTGGCCAGACTGCCCTTTTTTCAAATATTAACGGGACTAATAATACAGGATTAGGCTATAATGCGAATGTAAATACAGGGAATCTAATGAATGCTACAGCCATTGGCTCTAATGCAACAGTCAATGCCAGCAATAAGATCAGGCTGGGTGATGGTGCTGTTACAGTTATTGAGGGGCAGGCAGCTTATAGCATCCCTTCTGATGGCCGCTTTAAAAATAATATCAGTGAAAGTGATGTAAAAGGGTTGGAGTTTATTAAAAAACTGCGGCCGGTGGTGTATAATTTTGACAGCAGGAAGTTTACCGAATACTTAACTTCTAATATGCCGGAAGACAGGCGTGTTCAATATTTAGCGGCTGATTTTGGACCTTCTACGGCTATCCGCCAAAGCGGTTTTATAGCGCAGGAAGTGGAAAAAGCCGCACAAGAAACCGGGTATAATTTTAACGGCATTCATAAACCGGAGAACAGTACTGATAATTATAGCCTGGCTTACGGCCAGTTTGTAGTGCCCCTGGTAAAAGCGGTGCAGGAACAGGAACAAAAAATTGAGTTGCTGCAAAAACAACTAGATGAGCTTAAACAATTAATTAAGGCATCTAATACTTCCGTTACGGAAACTGCTCAGACAGCGAATGTTAAAACAGGTACTGAAAACAGGGGCTTAGTATATGATGATATTAATATTTATCCAAATCCTGGTAAAGGCCTGTTTACTATTTCCAGCACTTATACAAGTATTGATGTGGAAGTGTATAATATGGCGGGAAACCGGATTTATACTAAAAAGAATAGTGCTCAGTTTGATCTGTCAGGCTACCCTCGCGGCATGTACCTGGTAACCATTAGTTCAAATGGTAAAGAGATCACTACCAAAAAACTTATTATAGAATAGTATTTTGATGAATAAGAATGAGTAAGAACCCGCCCGCTGAATTTAGCGGGCGGGTTCTTACCTTTAAGCTGTAACAAAACCTCTTGCTTATTATCTAAAGCGCAATAAATGGATAAAAACGAGTCGCTATTTAAAGAAGTATTTCAGGCAAACTCCCGCAAGATTTACCATTTATGCCTGGGTTATACCGGAGATGAGGATTCCGCGAATGACCTGATGCAGGAAACTTTTATAAAGGTTTGGCAAAACCTGGATAAGTTTCGTAATCATGCCCTGATTTCTACCTGGATTTACCGCATTGCCGTAAACACCTGCCTGTCCTGGCTGCGGGTAGAAAAACGCCAGGCAAAAGATGAATTAACCGATCATATTATAGAAAACAAGATAGAAGAGGTAGCTGATAAAAATGAGCAGGTTGCACAGCTTTATAAGTGTATTTCCTATTTACAGGAAAATGAACGGATATTAATTACCATGGTATTAGATGAAGTCCCCTATCCGGAAATCGCGGAGATCTCTGGTATTTCAGAAGGAAACCTGAGGGTTAAAATTCATCGCGTTAAACAAAAACTGACGGAATTATATAATCAGCATGAAAGATTTTGAAGCATTAAAAAATATCTGGCATAACCAGGTAGCGTTGCCTGAAGTCAGTCACGGGGATATATTGGCACGGGTACGAAAGAATAAAAAGGGACTTGCCAACAGGCTTTTAATGGAGATAATTGGTATGGTTTCGGCTGTTATTATCCTTGGCTATTTTTGGTCTGTGAACCCTTATAAATTATGGACTACTCACCTGGCTATGATCCTGATCTTAGTTTGTTGTTTATATTACATTTTTGCACTTATTAATGATTTTCGAAGAATAAGTGATAGTTCAGCACACATAAACACACCTCAAACGTACATTATCTACCTGAAAAAGTATAAGCATGACCGCTATATTTTAAACACTCAAAAATACAGGATATACACTTTTATTATTGGTATTGCTATTCTTCTTGGTTTTATTGAAATAGGTTTTATAGCTTCTGTCTGGATAACTATCGCGGGGCTTTTGTTTACCGTTTTATGGATATTATTCTGCTATTTTATATTGATGAGAAATTACATCCGCAAAGAAGAAACTAAGCTGGAAGAAATGATTGGGAATTTAGAACGCTTACAGAAACAATTTGAAATGGAAGACTAAGTTTTCTACCTGCTTAATCAGCAACTGAATGCTCTTTAGCTACTAAATATCGTTCTGCTTCCAATGCGGCCATACACCCTGTACCAGCAGCAGTAACTGCCTGACGCCATAATTTATCCTGAGCATCGCCGCAGGCAAATACACCTTCAATATTAGTTTTAGAGCTGTCCGGCTGAGTGATGATATAACCCGTCTCGTCCATGGTTAACCAGTCTTTAAATATTTCAGTATTCGGATTATGGCCAATAGCGACAAAAAAACCACTCACATTAAGCGTACTTTCTTTACCGGACTGATTATTAACCACTTTAACACCTGTAACATTCTGTCCGTTTCCTAAAATCTCTTTAGTTTCTGTATGATAATGAATTTCAATATTCTTAGTATTTAAAACACGATGCTGCATGGCTTTGGAAGCACGAAACTCTTTACCGCGGATAAGCATGTGTACTTTATTGCAAAGCTTTGCCAAATAAGTGGCCTCTTCTGCCGCGGTATCACCCGCTCCAACAATAGCCACATCTTCACCTTTATAAAAGAACCCGTCACAAACCGCACAGGCAGAGACTCCAAATCCATTATACTTTTGTTCACTCTCTAAACCCAGCCACTTGGCAGATGCTCCTGTTGCAATAATTACGGTATCCGCGGTAATGGTTTTAATATCATCTATTATGACTTTATGCGGAGTAGCTGAAAAATCAACTTTGGTTACATATCCAAAACGTATATCGGTTCCAAAACGTTCAGCCTGCTTTCTGAAATCTTCCATCATTTCGGGACCCATAATTCCACGAGGATAACCCGGGTAGTTTTCTACATCTGTAGTTAAAGTTAATTGCCCGCCGGGAACAATACCTGTATAAAGTACAGGTTTCAAATCTGCACGGGCAGCATAAATAGCGGCAGTATAACCCGCAGGGCCCGAACCGATAATAAGACATTGTACGTGTTCTGTTTCTTGTGCCATTTAATTTATTTTAGAGGGCAAATTTAAAGCTTTTGATAGAGTTGACCGTATTATAATTGTTAATATTTTGTATTTTAAATTTAGCAATGTGCAATAAAGCTTACAAAAACACCGCGGTTATTTTTTATAATTACATTTTTATATTAGTTTGCCACGAAGGCTCCAAGGTTCAAAGTTTTCTTGGCGCCTTGGTAACTATTAAGGGTTTTATAAAACTAATTGCTTTTTATTTACTTTAGACTAATGGAATTCTCAGATCAAATTTTCAATCAATATAACAGGTACCTGGAACTATCCATTACCAACAGGTTTTTTAAGCATGCAGACTTATTGCGAATTATTGAACGGTTAAAAAAAAATCCACGTTTTATTATTGAGCAAAAAGGAATTTCTGTTCAGGGCTGTTCCATTAATTTGATGAAAATTGGTACCGGCCCCGTTAAAATTTTCCTTTGGAGCCAAATGCATGGTAATGAAGCAACAGCAACTATGGCATTGTTTGATCTTTTTAATTTTTTAAATGCCAATGATGAACTGAATGATATTAGAAATGCGTTTTTAGAAAATTGTACGCTTTATTTTCTGCCCCTGGTTAATCCGGATGGCGCAGAAGTTTTTACCCGCAGAAATGCGCAGGAAATTGATATAAATCGTGATTTTAATGCACAACAATCCCCGGAAGGAAAACTTTTAAGAGAACTCCACGAAGAAATACAGCCGCATTTTGGTTTTAATTTACATGATCAAAGTGTGCAATGGTCGGCAGGAAATACAGGAAACCCTGCAACAATTTCTTTTCTTGCCCCGGCTTATGATGAAAACCTGAGTGTAAATAGTGTACGGCAAAAAGCTATGCAGGTAATTGCCTATATGAATAATCAGTTGCAAAAATTGATTCCAGATCATATAGGTTTATTTGATGATGAATATGAAGCCCGGGCTTTTGGAGATAATTTTCAGAAAATAGATACCAGCACTATTTTAATTGAGGCAGGAGGTTATCCAAATGATCCCGAAAAACAGTATATCCGGAAGTTGTTTTTTGTAGCTATTCTTTCCGGACTGGAATGCATAACACAGGATTTAATTCCCTTACAATCTATTGAGGATTATTATTCTATTCCTAAAAACATAAAATCACATTATCATATACTTTTACGCAATTGCCGGATAACAACTAATAACTGTAATTATATAACTGATATTGGTTTATTGGCCGAGGAAAAACTAAATGACAACTTAACCTCTGTTAATTATATTTACTTAATTGATGATGTGGGCGACCTCTCTGCAAAATATGGTTATGAAGAAATTGATGCTGAAAACTTAAATCTTATTTTAACAAAACCTCTAATATTCGGTAATCCGGCAGATTTTATTTTACAGGATGGAATTAACACAATTTTATCGGTAGAAAATGGTCGGATAAATAAAGAAAATATCTAATTTCAAATTTTAACAATATAATTAAGATTTTACTCGTAATTCTAAACTCTAAAATCAGTAATAAATAATGGCATTAAATTACATTTGGGTATCTTTTTTTATTATCGCTTTCATTATTGCATTAATTAAACTCATTTTTTTGGGGGATACTGAAGTTTTTAAACTTCTGGTTGATGGTTTGTTTGATTCTACCAAATCCTCTGTGATGGACATTGCCTTGCCACTAGTTGGAACTATGGCCTTTTGGCTTGGTATTATGAATGTTGGTGAAAAAGCGGGTGCAATAAATTTCCTTTCACGTATTGTAGGCCCGTTTTTTAACCGACTGTTTCCTGAAGTACCTAAAAATCATCCTGCCACAGGTCAAATGATGATGAATTTCTCGGCTAACCTTTTAGGCTTAGATAATGCAGCGACACCTTTAGGCTTAAAAGCGATGGGCAGTTTACAGGAGTTAAATCCGAGTAAAGAAACGGCTTCAAATGCTCAAATTATGTTTTTGGTATTGCATACTTCGGGTTTAACTCTGCTTCCAATATCCATTATCGCACAAAGGGCCATTTTAGGCGCTAAAGATCCAACCGATATATTTATACCCTGCAT
>JBASZP010000115.1:0-1965 GCA_049660965.1 Daejeonella sp.
GTGCCGTGAACAATACCCCCGTTTACATCGTTCCCTAATATAAAATTACAGGAAGCCCTTCCGTGATCTGTTCCTCCGGTACCGTTCTGTTTTACGGTACGGCCAAATTCGGTCATGGTCATTACGGTAACATCATCCTGGTAAGAGCCTATATCTGTCCAAAATGCCATTATGCTATTACTTAAATCGGCTGCATTACGTGCAAAAACGCCATTGGCAGCTCCCTGGTTAAAGTGTGTATCCCACCCGCCTGATTCTGCAAATGCCACTTCCATACCTACATCCATTTTAATAAGCTGGGCAATTTGCTTTAATGAATTTCCTAAGGGCGAATTGGGGTAAACGGCATTATTTGCAGGCTTATAGTTTTTTGTATCCGCTTTTTGAAGCATTTTAACGGCTTCAAAACTTTCTTTACCAGTCTCCTTTAACAGGCCCGATGTAGTTTGATCATACAGATCTTCAAAACTCTTAGCAGCCATGTTAGCGCCTATAGGGTTCCCTTTCATTTGGATATTAAAATCCTGCAAATTATTAATAACCACCGCAGCATTATCCCCGTAAAAAGACCGGGGCATAGATGATGTTAAACTAACCGCCTGGAATGGTGTTGCAGCTTCATGTCCTAAAAGACCTACGGCCCGGTTTAACCAACCACTGGAAGTACCTTTATTAAAAGGTGTACCGGATTCCATATAATCCTGGGCATCAAAGTGGGAACGGGTATTATTAGGCGAGCCTATGCCATGAACAATGGCCAGGCGTTTTTCAAGAAACATAGATTCAAAAGCTTTCATGGATGGATGTAATCCAAACTGTCCATCCAGATCAATTAAGGGGTTAGTACTTCCTGTTTTGGCCGCAGACATAAACAAAGTTGGCCTGGCTGTTTTTAAATAATTATCTGTAAAAGGTGTTACCGCCATTAATCCATCCATAGCGCCCCGTTGAAAGATACAAACCAGTATTTTATTGCGTTTATAAGGGCTAATGATCTTATTGCTCTGTGCCGCCCGGGCAAGAAAAGTGGGTAAACCACCTAAGCTAATTCCAAATAATGCTAGTGCTCCCGCTTTTATAAATCCTCTTCTTGATGTCATGGTTAAATGCTGTTAATTAACTATTTTCTTATTTCCGCTGAAATTCAGGCGATCCAATGATCACCCCTACAACCCGGGCCAACAAAGTATTATTATCGTTTAAGCTTTTCGCGATAGCCATTCCATTGTTTCCATCGCTATTTTTAGAAGTTTTTCTGTTTCCCTTCCTGTTATCCTCTATCTCATCAGCCATCATTATGTCCTCATTTTTCACTACATCCATTGTCTGGACAGGCAATGTATTTTTACCTGCCGCCTCATCCACTTTTTTTACCAGTTCAGGATCCTTGAGCATTGGCGACAGGCGTTTAATCGTTTCATCAATATTGCGCTCCGGCATAATCAGTTTGCTATAAGTAAGAAGTGCGGCTTCTGCGCTTTCAGGTTCGTGGTTATTATTTATGGCGCTCAAATTTATTTTAATACCCGGAATTTGTTGTGAAGCGATAGCTAATCCGAAATTCATCCGGTTGAGTAAAGAACCTGTATTTATCCAGTATTGTCCCTTATCGGGGAAACCTGTCGGCGCCTGGTAATAATACATCTTTTGCCCCATTTTGGTAATCCAGTTGAAGAGCTGGTAGGGTTGCTGAATATCTGCATTCAGGCTTCTTACTGTACTGATAGCAAGCTCAAAAGGCGATTTTGTTTTTTCTCTCAGGGATTCCTGACTCCAAAATTCCGGTGAGCTAACCATAGTGATTAATACCTGCTTAATATCTCCTTCTTTATCGGTAAATGTTCTGGCCATTTTATCAATTAAAGATTGGGCGGGTTGATCATTTACAAAGCGGACAGCAAGTTTTGTGGAAATGAATTTTGCAGTGGAAGGATGTTGAGCCAGCATATTCAGCAGATCAATACC
>JBASZP010000116.1:0-16078 GCA_049660965.1 Daejeonella sp.
TCCATTACCTGCAATAGGTGTACTGTTATTATTAAAAGTACTATTAATGATAAGAGGAGCGGAAGCACTATTATACATAGCGCCTCCTGTAGTGCTTTTATTTTTACTAAAAATGGTATTGCTAATCACAGAGCTTGAAGAAATACTATATACACCTCCGCCATTCAACAGGGCACTATTATCTCTAAAAATATTGTTAATTAAAAAAGGAGAAGAAGACCGAAGGTGTATCCCTCCCCCATTATTTTGTGTAGTTGATAAACCTCCAATTGTTACATTACCACCACCATTAGCATTTCCTTTTTCAATAATAAAGCCATCTAAAACAGCACTGCTATTATTAGAAACAGATACCAGCACATGGTAAGCATCATCTGTAGTGGTGAGAGGAGTATTATTAATATCGCCGCTTAAAATAGTTGGATTATTAGTTATATTATTCCTCTGGTTTAAAAGTGTTTCAGTACCGGCAAAACCACCGTACAATTTCAATCCGTTTTGGAGGAGAAAAGTAGCATCCCTGCTATCAGCGCTTCCTGCGGGCTTATAAAGTGGCTTATAAGTTCCTTTTGCCACCCATACCTGAGTAATATTATCTGTATTATCAGCATTATTATTATTATTTTGAGCAACTTCAAGTGCATCAGCAACTTCAGGTATAGCGTTATTCCAGCTATCGCCGCTAAAATTTCCTGACGCATCTTGTTTTACATAAATAATTCCATCAGCTCCTGTCGGGTAAATTGTTTCATAAGCTCCCATATCTACCTGGTTATTTAATATCCTGAGTTTACCGGTTATATCTATATTGTCTGGGGCTGCGGGTACTTTAGTATTATCTCCTTTATTAATGGCTGCACTACCCGGCTTCAGCCGTAAATCTCCGGCCGAAGAATTTACGAACATGGGATTTGTACCACCAGGAAGATTATTTCCACCATTAGTATAATTACCTGTTTCTATTAAACTATAGCTAACTACAGCATTAGTACCATCAAGGTTGTTAGCGACTCCATTGGCTGTATTACCATAAACAATGGAATTGCTGATAGCAGGTGTAGAACCATTATTGAAAATAGCCCCTCCTCCATTTGCCGCTCCGGCTGTGTTACTGTTAAATGTACTATTGATGATGCTTAGAGATGGCCCTCCATTTTGTGTAAAACTATATATACCGCCACCATTACCTATAGCACTATTATTATAGAACACATTATTTATAATAGTTAGTGAAGATGATATAGTGGATAGATGCATAATTCCCCCACCATGAAGTGAGGCATGGTTTTTCCGGAAGATATTATTTTTAAGAATTGCAGATGAACCCGTAGAATACATGCCACTACCACTATTTGCTGGAATTAAATTATTCAATGCTGGGTTGTCCGCACTTCCTTTTTCAATAATAAACCCATCTAAAACAGCGGTGTTATTATTACCAGAAGATATGACTACATGGTAAGAATTAAAGCCATCATCATCAGGTGTATTATCTATATCTCCACTTAAAATGGTAGGGTATTTAGCCATATTGCGGCTACTTAAATTGACTTCATCGCCTTTAAACCCACCATATAAAGCCACACCATTCTTTAGCAGGAAGGTTTTATGTCTATCGTTATTATTAGCAAATACGGGGATAAGAGTTGGTGTGTAAGTGCCCGTAGCCACCCAAATTTGGGTAGTGTTATTATTGTTGGCATCATAACTAAGTCCTGCCGCGTTAATTTTATCCTGTAGTTGGTTACCTGGCACCGCATTCATCCATGAAGATCCGGAATTATCGCCTGCACCTGCTGGTGTTACATATATAATGGTTTGTGCAAATGCTGTGCTTGCTGTTAAAATAAATAACAGGAAACTGTAAAGTAAATTTTTTCTCATGATTATGTGTTTTTAGATGTTTTGATCAATATAAATTCAATTGACCTTGTTGCTTTCCAAGAATTTATTGGTAAACAATTTGTTTTTAGTTAAGCAATTTTAAGATTTATTTTTAATAAAGTAAAATATAGTTTTGCACAAACATGTATTAAGCGTTATAATGATACTTTTCTATGCTTTCTCAGAAGTTATCTGTTAAGGCAGATTTTGAGGAATATAATAAAATACAGGTTTAATGCCATCCCGGGTTTTCCGGGTATAGGTAAAACATTTTTTGATGCCTCTGTAAGTTTCGACGGTATATATAAAATTTTTTTTGATGGCCTAGTAAGTTTCGACGATATAGGTAAAACTTTTTTTGATGGCATGGTAAGTTTCAGCAGTATAGGTAAAACTTTTTTTGATGGCATAGTAAGTTTCGACGATATAGGTAATTTTTTTTTTGATGGCATGGTAAGTTTCAGCGGTATAGGTAAAACTTTTTTTGATGCTTCTGTAAGTTTCAGCGGTATATGTAAAAATTTTTTAGCCATATAGTAGAAACATTTTTTGTTGCCCTGTCTGGTTTCAGCTATATATGGTATCTTATTTTCAGCCTGTGGCTGTAAACTTAATCCCTTTCATTCCGTCAGCCAATAGTTAAAATCAAGTATATTTGCCTTCTTAATTTTAAAATGGCACATTATATTCCACCGGACGGCACTCTATTACCCTTAATGGAAGAGTTTTATACCATACAGGGAGAGGGTTTTAATTCGGGCAAAGCGGCTTACTTTATTCGCCTGGGCGGATGTGATGTGGGCTGCCATTGGTGTGATGTGAAAGAAAGCTGGGATGCCGAACTGCACCCCTTGACTTCTGCTGATGATATTGTAAAAAATGCGGGAAAATATCCCGCAAAAGCGGTAGTTATTACAGGCGGTGAACCTTTAATTTATAACCTAGACTACTTAACATCAGAATTGAAAAAACAAGGGATAAAAACCTTTATTGAAACTTCTGGCGCCTATCCCCTTTCGGGCGTTTGGGACTGGATCTGTTTATCTCCTAAAAAGTTTAAAGCGCCACAGGCAGAGATCGGGCTTTTAGCTGGTGAACTGAAAGTAATTGTGTTTAATAAAAGTGATTTTTTATGGGCGGAGGAACATGCTAAAAATGTATCTGAAAACTGCAAATTATACCTGCAGCCGGAATGGTCTAAAGCAGCACAAATAACCCCTTTAATTATTGAATATGTTATGCAAAATCCTAAATGGGAAATATCATTGCAAACTCATAAGTATTTGAACATTCCTTAACATTTTAATTACCGTAAGTTATTTTGTTACTTTAAAATATTATTTAGCTTAATAAAAACCAAAGTAAGAGAACCTGCATGAATATCAAAAAGTTACTGTTTATCTTTTTCTTATGCGGTTTTTGCAATATGGCTTATGCTCAAAAGCAAACAGCTTCTGCCAATAAGCAGGCTCAAAAAGCTTATGAACAGGCCAGCCAGTTAATTGCCGCTAAACTATATGATAAGGCAATAGAGCAACTTATACTGGCTGTTGGTTTTGATAAGCAATTTACTGCCGCCTACCAGCAATTAGGAGATGTTTACAGAAAACTCAAAAACTTTCCGGATGCTAAAGTATATTATCAAAAGGTAATTACACTTGATGCTGAATTTAATGCGCTAACTTATTTCGGGCTGGCTGAAAGTGAATTTAATACCGGCGATTATTTAAAAGCATTACAACATTTTAAAAAATATAAATCCTATCCTTTAACAGATGAAAGCAAAAAAGTAACCGCTAAATATATTGCCGATTGTGAATTTAGTGTGGAAGCGATAAAAAATCCGGTAACGTTTAAACCTGTAAACCTGGGTAAGAGTATTAATTCAAAAAAACCGGAGTATTTGCCTGTATTAACCGCTGATGAGGAAATGCTGATATTTACCCGGCAGGAAAACAGAAATGAGGATTTTTATACCAGTAAGAAAATCGGAAAGGAATGGTCGCTGGCGCAGTATTTAAGTAAAAATATTAATACCGAACTATATAATGAAGGCGCACAGTCTATTTCTCCGGATGGAATGTATTTGTTTTTTACAGGTTGCGATCGTCCGGATGGTTTGGGAAGATGTGATATTTATATTTCAAAACATGAAGGTAAAGAGTGGAGTGAGCCTTTTAATATTGGCGCACCTGTAAATACCCCAGGTTGGGAATCGCAGCCATCGTTAAGTGCAGACGGGCGTACACTTTATTTTGTAAGTACCAGGAAAGGTGGTTTTGGAGGCTATGATATCTGGAAATCAGAACTGGGCACAGAGGGTTCATGGTCCGTTCCGGTTAACCTGGGTCCCAATGTGAATACCAGTTTTGATGAACAATCGCCGTTTATTCATCCGGATGATCAGACTTTATACTTCTCATCAAATGGCTGGCCGGGTTTAGGAAATAAAGATATTTTTATTACCAGGAAAGATAGTGCCGGAAATTGGAAAAGACCACAAAACCTGGGTTTCCCTATTAATACCTATCAGGAAGAGAGTGGTTTAACGATAAGCAATGACGGTAAAACCGCTTTTTTTGCTTCGGATAAAAAGGGTGGTTTTGGCGGCCTGGATATTTATTCCTTTGAACTGCCACAAAAATTACAACCTAATTTAGTTACCTATGTTAAAGGGATAATTTTTGACAAGAAGACTAAGGAACTATTGGATGCTAAAGTACAGATTATTAACCTAACTACTGGGAAACCTGTTTTTGATCATGTGACGGATACAGAAACAGGCGAGTTTTTAGCAACGATGACATCCGGCCAGACTTTCGGCCTAAATGTTTCTAAGCCGGGATATTTGTTTTACTCCCGCAATTTTAGCTTAGAAACTAAACTAAATAATAAACCTTTTAAAATAGAAGTTCCGCTGCAAAAGATAGAGATTAATGGAATGGTTGTTTTAAATAATATTTTTTTTGAAACTAATCAGTTTAATTTATTACCCGCTTCTAAAATAGAATTACAGCAATTAATCAATTTTTTAAACGAAAATCCTACTACTTCTATAGAAATTGGCGGACATACGGATAATACGGGGGATGATAAATTAAATAAAACACTTTCAGAAAACAGGGCTAAAACGGTTTATAATTTCTTAATTTCAAACAATATTCCGGCTGCCCGGCTTAGTTATAAAGGATATGGCAAAAGCATGCCTATAACTGACAACGGAACGGAAGAAGGCCGTAAAAATAATCGCAGAACAGAATTTAAAATCACTAAAAAATAAAAGTAAAGTATGGAACAGAATTACAAAAACCACAGGCGTTTAGTTACAGGATATCATAAAGTATTAGCCTTATTATTATTGATAGGGTTTATTGGCTCTATTGTTAATCTGTCAAACTCCTTTCAGTCAGATAATTTATATTCAGCTACCCTGCTTGTTTTCTTATTTATCTGTTTAATGTTTATTACTTTTTATGTCCGGTCATTTCCATTAAAGGCTCAGGACAGGACTATTCGTGCTGAAGAAAATTTCAGGCATTATATTTTAACAGGGAAACAAATTTCACCAAATTTAAGTATGTCCCAAATAATTGCTTTACGGTTTGCTCCTGATGAAGAATTTGCAGAATTAGCACAACGTGCCGAAAAAGAAAATTTAACTGATAAAGCAATTAAACAGATCATTAAAAGGTGGAAAGCAGATCATTACCGGGTGTAAAAATTAAGACCGGATTTATAAAATTGCTTGCCTTATTCTAATTAATTTAACCAATAGATTTTCTAATAGATCTAAATGAAGCATATTAGCACCGTCAGATTTAGCGTTTGCCGGATCAGAATGGGTTTCTATAAATAATCCGTCAGCGCCAACGGCAATTGCTGCTTTGGCAATAGTTTCTATAAGTGCTGGTTTTCCTCCTGTAACCCCACTAAGCTGGTTTGGCTGCTGTAAGGAATGGGTACAATCCATCACCACGGGTACACCAAAGCTTTTCATTTCCGGAATACCGCGATAATCAACTATAATATCCTGGTAACCAAACGTATTTCCACGATCGGTCAAAATTATGTTTGGATTACCTGATTCCATAACTTTATCTACTGCAAATTTCATTGATGCGGCCGATAAAAACTGGCCTTTCTTAACATTAATGGTTTTACCTGTTTTTGCCGCAGCAACTAACAAGTCTGTTTGGCGACATAAAAAAGCCGGGATTTGTAAAACATCTACAAATTCTGCAGCTATTTCAGCTTCCTTACTTTCGTGAATATCAGTAACTGTAGGAATTCCAAATTCCCGGCTCACTTTAGCCAGAATAGTTAAGGCTTTCTCATCTCCAATTCCTGTAAAGGAATCTAAACGGGAACGGTTTGCTTTACGGTAAGAACCTTTAAAAATATAAGGAATTTGCAGTTGATTACTAATTTTAACAATACGTTCAGCTATTCGCAAAGCCATATCTTCGCCTTCAATGGCACAAGGCCCGGCCATCAGGAAAAAGTTGTTGGAATTTGTATGTTTTAGTTTTGGGATATCACTGATCATTAATTTCCTAATTCAGATAAAAACTTAATTCGCATTAATTGTACTTCTTCACGGGTGTAATCTTCATCTCCTAATTCTGCCAAAGCTGTTTCAAGTGAGTCTACTTCTGTGCCCCTGAAATAATCAAAAACCTCATCCTGTCGGTCTTCATCAATCATTTCATCAATATAATAGTTCAAATTAAGTTTAGTACCTGAGTTTACAATCGTTTCCACCTCTTTTAAAATTTCATCATAGCTCATTCCTTTAGCAGAAGCAATATCCTCCAAAGCAATTTGGCGGTCTATGTTTTGTATAATAGAAACTTTTAAGGCCGATTTATTTGCCGCACTTTTAATAACCAAATCAACCGGGCGGTCAATATCATTATCTTCAACGTATTTCTTAATTAATTCTACAAAAGGCAAACCGAATTTTAGCGCTTTACCGGAACCAACACCATGAATTTGTTTTAATTCATCTATAGAAACGGGATAATGAGTACACATTTCCTCTAAAGAAGGATCCTGGAAAATAACAAATGGAGGAAGGTTTTTCTGCTTGGCTATTTTCTTACGAAGATCCTTTATCATTTGCAGTAATTGAGTATCTAAAGCGCCGCCATGTTGCTGCGATTCTTCGATTTCATCTTCTGCCGTTTCCATTAGATAATTAAGTATAAACTTTACCTGGTGCGGGTTTTCAATAAATGCTTTTCCTGATTTTGTCAGTTTAAGTAATCCGTATTGATCAATATCTTTTTGTACGTAATTATTTAAAACAGTTTGTCGCAATAAAGATTTCCAAAGTACTTCTCCTTCTTCTTTACCAGAACCAAAAATTGGAAGTTTATCATGTTCATAAGATGAAATTTGAGCATTATCAACTCCCATCATAATATTAATGAAATATTGATCGTCAAATTTCCCGTCCAGTTCTTCAACAAGGGTTAAAACCTTTTTTAAAGGTTCTTCTGCATCAAAATATTTTTTGGGATGCCTGCAATTATCGCACATATTATTGCAACCCGCTTCATTAAAATTCTCGCCAAAATAATGTAAGATCTGTTTTCTTCTGCAAACAGATGATTCGGCATAATCAATAACTTCTTTTAATATTTGTGTACCTATTTCACGTTCAGAAACAGGTTTATCTTTCATAAACTTGGTTAATTTATCAATATCTTTTTGGGAGTAAAAAGCAACACAAACACCTTCTCCCCCATCTCTTCCGGATCGGCCTGTTTCCTGATAATAACCTTCCATACTTTTTGGTATGTCATGATGGATAACATAACGAACATCGGGTTTATCAATACCCATACCGAAAGCAATGGTTGCAACAATTACATCCGCATCTTCCATTAAAAAATTATCCTGTGTTTCCGCCCGGGTTTTTGGGTCTAAACCGGCATGATAGGGTAAAGCTTTAATTCCGTTTAATTGCAAGGCTTCGGCAACTTCTTCTACTTTTTTACGGCTCAGGCAATAAATAATCCCGGATTTACCCTGATTCATTTTAGCATACTTCACTATTTCCTTGATCACATTACGTTTTGCACGTACCTCATAAAACAGGTTTGGCCTGTTAAAAGACGATTTGAATAGTGCTGCATTATTCATTTGCAGATTTTTCTGAATATCCTGCTGAACCTTTGGAGTAGCCGTTGCTGTTAAAGCAATAATTGGGATGTTATCTCCAATATTATCTATCACCTGCCTGATTTTTCTATATTCCGGCCTAAAATCATGTCCCCATTCCGATATACAATGCGCTTCATCTACTGCGACAAATGAAACGGTAATACCACGCAAAAATTCAACATTTTCCAGCTTGGTTAATGATTCGGGTGCAACATATAAAAGTTTGGTATCCCCTTTAATCACATCCTCTTTAACCTTTGTAATTTCGGCCTTGTTTAATGATGAATTAAGAAAGTGTGCGATACTGTCTGTTCCCCCAAATGCCCGTAACTGATCCACCTGATTTTTCATTAATGCTATAAGCGGTGAAATAACCAAGGCTGTACCTTCGCTCATTAAAGCGGGTAATTGATAGCATATAGATTTGCCGCCCCCGGTGGGCATAATTACAAATGTGTCTTTTTTCTGTAAAATGCTATTGATGATAGCTTCCTGATCGCCTTTAAAATTATTAAAGCCGAAAAAATTTTGTAAATTATCAAATAATGATTTATTTATCTCCATTATCCTTCGTGAAAGTTTTTAGAAAGTGTTATAAATATCTAAAATAACATATTTTTGCGGTAAAACTATATTATTTTAAATTTATTTTATTTGAAAACACAAACAGAGATCATTCAAATTGCAAAAAAGACCCTTCAAATAGAAGCAGACGCCATTTTACGCCTGTTAAATAATTTAAGTGAAGATTTTTCTAAGGTTGTACAACGTATTTTATATTTGAACGCCCGTGTAGTTGTAACCGGTATAGGTAAAAGTGCAATTATTGCTCAAAAAATTGTTTCAACCTTTAATTCAACCGGTACTCCTTCCATATTTATGCACGCTGCAGATGCCATACATGGTGATTTGGGGATGATCCAGGAAAATGACCTGATTATTTGCATTTCCAAAAGCGGGAATACGCCTGAAATAAAAGTCCTGTTACCCTTATTAAAACAAGGCGGCAATACTTTAGTAGGTATGGTTGGCGATATAAATTCATATCTGGCACAGCAATCAGATTTAATTTTAGATACCACAGTTGATATTGAAGCGTGCCCTCATAACCTTGCTCCAACAACAAGTACTACCGCACAATTAGCTATGGGCGATGCATTAGCGGTCTGTTTATTAGAATGCAGGGAATTTTCAAGTAGTGATTTTGCAAAATATCATCCGGGAGGTTCTCTGGGTAAACGTTTGTATTTAAAAGTTGGAGAACTTGCACTACATAATGAAAGACCTTATGTATTACCAAATGCAAACGTTAAAGATGTTTTAATAGAAATAACTAAAAACAGATTGGGAGCTGTTGCAGTTATAGAACAAGAAAAAATATTAGGAATTATAACCGATGGCGATATACGAAGAATGCTGGAAACCCACCATAATATTGATGGACTTAAAGCCATAGACATTATGGGTAAATCACCTAAATATATTGATGCAGATGAACTTGCCGTAAATGCACTTGAATTATTACGCACAAATAATATCACACAAATTTTAGTAGGCTCAGAAAATAAATATATTGGAATTGTACATTTGCATGATCTGTTGAAAGAAGGAATTATTTAAAATGAATTTACAAAATATTAATGGAAAATAACTACGCCATCATTATGGCAGGTGGCATTGGCAGTCGTTTTTGGCCAATAAGCCGTACCGCACACCCAAAACAATTTATAGATATTTTAGGAACAGGGAAAACACTTATACAGCATACTTATGAGCGTTTTCTTAAAATAGTTCCTAAAGAAAACATATTTATTGTTACCAATAATAACTACATAGATTTGGTTAAAGAGCAATTGCCGGATTTAAACCCAAACCAAATTCTAGGTGAACCAGTTATTCGGAATACCGCTCCATGTATCGCTTACGGGTGTTATAAAATCAACAAAATAAACCCGAATGCTTCTATAGTAGTAGCCCCGTCAGACCATTTGATTATTGATACAGATGAATTTGTAAGATGCATTAAGAATTCACTAAAAACCGCTTCCGAAAATAATTGCTTAATTACCCTGGGTATTAAACCATCCCGGCCGGATACGGGGTATGGTTATATTCAGTTTAACACACAGAAACTAGGGGATGATTTTTTTAAAGTAAAAACATTTACCGAAAAACCTAATATTGAACTTGCCAAAACATTTGTACAAAGCGGTGAATTTCTATGGAATGCCGGAATATTTGTATGGTCTGTAAAAAACATTTTAAAAGCATTTGAAGATCATCTGCCTGAAATGAATGATATTTTTAAAGAAGGCCGGGCTGCTTATAATACTCCCAATGAATATGAATTTATAGAATCTGCATTTTACCAGTGCACTAATATTTCTATAGATTATGGCATTATGGAAAAAGCAGAAGATGTTTACGTTTTACCTGCAGAATTTGGCTGGTCTGATCTGGGTACTTGGGCCTCTGTTTATGAGCTTGCAGAAAAAGATTATGTTGGTAACGCCGTAATCCCATCAGAAAGAGTAATGATGTATGATTCTTCAAACTGTATGGTTAATGTTCCCGAAGATAAACTCGTTATACTCCAGGGTTTACATGATTTTATTGTTGTGGAAGATAATAATACTCTGCTTATCTGTCCGCGTGAAGAAGAACAATCCGTAAAACAGATTGTGGCTGATGTTAAACATCGCTTTGGAGTTGATTTTATTTAAACCATTTTATATTCTGCTGTAGTTTGATATACCATAATTGTAATTAATGATAGAAGTATACAAGTTTGGCGGAGCATCAGTAAAAGACGCAGAAGGTGTAATTAATCTTGCTAAGATTATTGCTCTGAATAATAAGGAGCCATTACTTATTGTAGTTTCTGCTATGGGCAAAACAACAAATGCGCTTGAAAAACTGGCTGATGCTTACGTATCACAAAGTAATAACCTTTATAAGCTGTTTGAGGAGATAAAGAACTATCACCAGCAAATTTTAACTGATCTTTTTAAAGACAGATCACATCCTGTGTTTGACGATATTGCTAATGCGTTTATAGAAATAGACTGGATATTAGAAGATGAACCACATCCTGATTATGATTTTAATTATGATCAGCTGGTTTCTGTAGGCGAACTGGTTTCCAGCAAAATCATTAGCGCTTATTTAAACTTCACAGGATTAAATACTCAATGGATTGATGCCAGGGGATATATTCAAACAGATAATACCTATCGGGATGGACAGGTAGACTGGGAAAAAACCTGTGAAGCTATACAAAATACATTACCGCAAATACTTCAAAAGAATATTATTGTTACCCAGGGCTTTATTGGCGGAACTTCCGAGAATTTTACCACTACTTTAGGCCGTGAAGGTTCTGATTATACCGCCGCCATTTTCGCTTCCTGTTTAAAAGCAGACCAGGTTACTATTTGGAAAGATGTCCCCGGGGTTTTAAATGCCGATCCAAAGCTTTTTAATGATACTGTAAAATACCACGAACTCCCCTATTCTGAAGCATTGGAAATGAGCTATTATGGCGCTACCATTATCCACCCTAAAACAATTAAACCCCTTCAAAATGCAAATATTCCGCTCCTGGTTAAACCTTTCTTAAATCCGGCAGATAGCGGAACGATCATTAGCGAACTGGCAAAGAACATAACAGATATACCAGCTATTATTGTAAAAAAAGATCAGTTATTGGTTTCACTTTCAGCTAAGGATTTCTCTTTTATTACCGAGAATCATTTGAGTGAAATTTTTAAAGCTTTAGCTGATGCACACATCAAGGTTAATTTGATGCAAATTTCCGCACTTAGTTTCTCTGTTTGTTTTGACAGGAATGAAAAACGTTTTAAAGAATTATCGGAATCTTTGGAAAGTGTTTTTAAAATTAAATACAATACAGATATTGAATTAATTACAATCCGTCATTTTAAACCTGATTTGATTGAAGAGTTAAGCGTTAACAGAACCGTATTAATGGAACAGTTTAGCAGAAATACCGCCCAGTTAGTATTAAAATAAGAGTTTGAATAAACACATATTAACTACTGAAGTACAAGACTTTATATTAAAAAATTTAAAGACAGATACTACCCGTCTTTTACTGGCTAAGGATATTTTCAGACAGGTAAGCAATAAAGAACTTGCAGTGCAGATTGAAAGTAAAAATGCCTGCGAAAAAAAGCTTTCCTCCTGGTTTTCTCAAAAAGGTATTTACTATCCTCAAAAGCTATCCATAGAACAAACATCATCCGAAACTGCCGCACAATATAAATCCGGCCTGATAAAAGGCGAAAATTGTATTGACCTGACCGGGGGATTTGGCGTTGATAGTGTTTATTTCTCTAAAAAAGCTAAACAAGTAATATATTGTGAATTCAATGAGGAGTTATCTGCTATTTCAAAGCATAATGCCAAAATTTTCGGAATAAATAATATTAGGTTTATTAATGGTGATGGATTGGATTATTTATTTCAGCAAACAATAAAGTTTGACACTATTTATATTGACCCTTCAAGGCGGGTTAATACTCAAAAGGTTTTTAAACTAAAAGATTACCAACCAGATGTAGTTAAGAATCTAAACTTACTATTAAGCAAAACCTCCCGGCTTATTATTAAAACTTCTCCATTATTAGATATACAGTCCGGTTTGCAGGAATTCGGTTTTGTAAGCGAAATTCATATTGTAAGTATTAAAAATGATTGTAAAGAACTTTTATGGATTATTGATAATGATTTTCACAAAAAAGAACCGGAAATAAAGTGTATTGCTATTGATGATATACAACAAGAATTTAAATTTAAGCTTTCAGAAGAAAAGGATTTGGTTTCGGGTTTATATGCTAATCCCTTAAAATACATATATGAACCGGATGTTGCTTTATTAAAAGCAGGGTGTTTTAAATTAATAACTATTCGTTTTAATGTGCTCAAATTAGACCAGCATACTCATTTATATACTTCAAATGATTTAAAAACAGATTTCATTGGCAGAACATTTGAATTAATACAGATTTTAGAATACCGTGATTTTATAAAACAAAAAACTCTTAAACAAGCTAATGTTATTTGCCGTAATTTTCCTTTAAATGCAGAAGATATAAAGAAAAAATACCGTATAAAAGATGGAGGTAAAGAGTATTTGATTTTTACTACAAATTCAAAAAAGCAATTACTAGTATTAAGCTGTAACCGATTAAACTAAAATTAAATATCTAAAGTAATTCAGCGGAGTTTAAAAAATCAATTCCAGCAGCATGAGCAAACTCTTCATCAACCTGATTTTCTCCTATTATTAATGCTTCTTTACGTTTAAACTTATGTTTATCTAAAAGAAAATCTAAACTATCAGTTTCAGGTTTTGAAGCAAAATCCTGTGCAAAATATACAGTCAGGTATTTTTCTAACCCATTCCATTCTACCTGACGAATTTTATTAAGCTGTATGGAAGGCTCTCCATTAGTAATTAAAAACAATTGTTTACGGTCAATAACTATTTCCTGCATTAAACGTAATATTTTATTAAATAGTAGAATTTTTAATGGTAAGATTGCTGTTTCATGCAGTTTTAAAAAACTCTCCCGGTATTTTTCATCAATTCCGAAAGCTTCCTTTACACGGTCAAAAATATTTTCAACACCGTGATCGCTTAATGTTTTTTTAAAGAAATGAGTTAAATCTTCCGCAGCAGGAATTGTTTCTGTGTATTCTATAAAATTGGCAAATAAATAATAAACCTGTAAAAGGTAATCTTTTTCAGGGTATAAAACATCATCTAATTCAAAAATAAATGCCTGTTTACGCTGGTCAATTTTATTATACGTAATCATCAGTAATGCTATATAAATTATAACTAATAGAATGATTATATTCATTCCAAGTAAATATCCCTGTAGCTTTTTCTTCAGGCAGATTAAACTTTCCGGGCAAATTACCGGCAATTACCTCTCCTTTTTCAAAAATTACCACATTTATAGGTTTATCATTGGGTTTATGAGTATAGGATTTTAGCCAGCTAACTGAAGGTACAATAATTGAAATACCAAATTCCTCAAAAAGTAGCTTAGATTCTGAAAGAGTGCTAATTTCATCCTTATAAAGAGGAAAAATCTGAGTGATCTGATGATCTAAGCAAAGCGTTAAAATTTCATGTGCAAAACTTTGTGAATTACCCTTAGATATTTTTATAAACTTGTGGGAAGAAAAAGCAGGCAGGTTCTGATGATCGGCAAAAACAACATCTTCTGCCTGAAGTAATCGTTCTATTTGGTAGGCTTCAGCATGGCAGGCGGCGGTAATTAAAACAGGCATAACGGTCTATTCCTCTATAATTTGCCCGTCTTTCATTAAAATTGTGCGGTTTGCCAGGTTCGCTAAATTTTCATTATGGGTTACAATTACAAAAGTCTGGTCTAATTCATTACGAAGGTAAACAAATAATTGATGTAAACTTTCGGCATTAGCGGAATCTAAGTTCCCGGAAGGTTCATCAGCCAGAATAATAGAAGGGGTATTAACCATAGCTCTTGCCACCGCTACACGTTGCTGCTCCCCTCCTGATAGCTCGGTTGGTTTATGATTTGCCCGTTGTTGTAAACCTAAAAGCTCAAGTAATTCCGAGGCTTTGTTTTCGGCTTCTTTCTTAGTTTTTTTAGCAATATACGCGGGTATACAAATATTCTCTAACGCGGTAAATTCGGGCAATAAATGATGGAACTGGAAAATAAAACCAATATGCTGGTTTCTGAATGCGCTTAACTTCTTTTCATTAAGTGACTTAAGAGAGATACCATTAATAATTACTTCTCCTGCATCGGGTTTATCCAGCGTTCCTATAATATGTAACAGGGTACTTTTTCCGGCGCCTGAAGCTCCAACAATGGTAATGATCTCTCCTTTGTTAACTGAAAGATCTACCCCTTTTAAAATACTTAGTTTTCCGTAAGATTTTGTTATTCCTTTTGCTAAAAGCATAGGCGCAAAGATATAAAGTATCCGCAAATGCGGATAGTAAAGCAATGAGTATGTTTTCATCTTTTTAAATAAAAACAGCCTATATTTATCCTGTTGCCGATGCAATTAGTACGTGTTTAAATCATACTCTAAAATTTAGCGGACAAACCTAAATGCTTTTACCTTTTTACCAGGATACTTTAATGGAAGCGGGTTGTGATGAAGCCGGCAGGGGTTGTTTGGCAGGTCCGGTGTTTGCCGCCGCAGTTATATTACCTCTTAACTTTTCGCACGAGGTATTAACTGATTCTAAACAACTTTCTGAAAGAAGCCGTTACCAGCTTCGCGATTTTATTGAAAAAAAAGCCCTGGCTTTTGCCGTTGCGAAAGTAGACCACGAGGAAATTGACCGGATAAACATTTTAAACGCATCATTACTGGCTATGCACCAGGCTCTTGAACTGCTTCATATCCAACCTGGTTTTATAGTAATAGACGGCAACCGCTTTAAGCCTTACCGGCAAATTCCGCATCAATGTATAGTAAAAGGCGATAGTAAATACTTTTCAATTGCGGCGGCTTCTATTTTGGCAAAAACCTACCGGGATGATTATATGATTAAATTATCAGGGGAATACCCGCAATATGATTGGTTACAAAATAAAGGCTATCCTACCAAAAAACACCGGGAGGCGGTAATTACTTATGGCATGTCGCCTTTTCACCGGAAAACCTTTAAAATAAGCAATCCGCAACTGGATTTATTTGTACCTAAATAAACTGTTTTCCTTGTCTTGTAAATTCATTTCCGGTTAAACCTTATCCGCTTTTTTATTACTTTTGGCCAAAACACTCCCAACCCGGTAATTAATATGAAGAATGTAGCTTTAAATGATACCCATATAGCTTTAGGCGCCAAAATGGTGCCTTTTGCAGGTTTTAACATGCCGGTACAATATTCCGGTATTAATGCAGAGCATGAAACTGTTCGTAAAGCGGTGGGTGTGTTTGATGTAAGCCACATGGGCGAATTTATTTTAAAAGGCGAAGGGGCTTTAGC
>JBASZP010000117.1:0-19258 GCA_049660965.1 Daejeonella sp.
GCATTATTGCTATTGTCACCGTCATTTTGCAGTTCGCCGCTTAAAATGGTGGGGTGAGTTGCAATGCTACGTTCAGCTAATGTGGTTTCCGTTCCGGCAAAGCCCCCATATAATGCTACCTCATTAACCAGTAAAAAGGTTTTGTCGCGGTTATCAATCCGGTTAACTACCGGGTTATGTGTCGGGTAATAGGTACCCTGGGCTACCCATACCTGGGTAATGGCTGCATTACTTTCGGCGGCTTTGAGGGCAGCACCTACTTCTGCTGCTGCATTGTCCCAGCTATCACCGCTAAAATCTCCTGTTGCACCTTGTTTTACATAAACTATTCCGTTCGCATTTCCTGTAACAGATGAATAAGGGCTCTCATAAGCGCCCATATCTACTGTGGTTTTTTGTATCCGCAGGTTACCTACCAGGTCTGTGTTAATTCCTGCTATAGCTGTATTATCTCCGGCATTAATAGCCGGGCTGCCAGGCTTCAGGCGCAAATCACCATTGGCCGCATCGACAAATAAAGGATCAGTATTAATATTACCATTGCTACCCGCATAACCCGCTTGTTGCATTAAACTGTTGTTAACAGCGACTGTACCCAGTTGTATATGTAAATTATTAACTACTCCATTAGCTGTATTGCCATATAAAATAGAATTAATAATAGTCATCGAATTAGCATTGAGATAGATTGCACCTCCTGTATCATCAGCATTATTCTCATTAAATGTACTATTAGTAATAGTTACATTAGAATTAAGGTTAGTCATGGCACCACCTACATAACCAACATTTCTGGTAAAAATGCTATTAATGATTATTGGAGAAGAGTTATCATTAAATATTCCACCAGCCCTGTTAATGCTTCTATTTTCCCTAAAAGTATTATTACGAAGTATTGGGGAAGAAGAACGATTAATCATAGCGCCGCCATCAAATTGGGTAATCTGTTCACCTGATATGGTTGAAGAGCCATTAGTATTCTCATCCGCATTCCCTTTCTCCACAATAAAACCATCTAAAATAGCTGTTGCATCATTATTAACAGATACTAATACATGGTAAGCGTTATCAGCATTATCATTTAATGTTCCCAGATCACCACTTAATATGGTTGGGTTAGCAGCAATATTACGGCTTGCTACTGTCTCACCTGCCTGGCCGGCAAAACCGCCATATAAGGCTACACCGTTTTTAAGGAGGAAAGTTTGATCGCGGTTATCTCCACTACCTGTCGGGTTATTAGTAGGTGTATAGGTACCGGCTGCTACCCATATCTGGGTATTTGCCGCTGCTGCATTAATTTGATTTTGCAGTTGTGTTCCAGGAGCAGCATTTGCCCAGGATGTTCCGTCATTGTTCCCGGCGCCCGCTGGTGTTACATACCTGATGGTTTGGGCTGAAGCTGTGCCTGCCATTACTAAGAATAATGAGCAAAGAACAAGGATTAAACAAGTTGGCTTTGTAAAAAATCTTTTCATAATTTATATTGTTTAGGTGTTATTTAGAAACTAAATTTTAATTGATCTGTTTATTTTAAAGGCTAATGCCCTTTATTTGCGAGTTATGGGTTATTTTAAGAATAATTTTTAAAGAGCAAGTTTAAGTATTTATTTTAGATTTTATACAAAAAACTTGCACGCATTAAGGAAATTTATGCACATGGTGTAAACCACCCCCTAACCCCCGCCAGCCGGGGCATTGTCTTGTCCTCCGCCATCTTTAAGTAATCCCGAGCTGATTAATTTGATCTTTTTGATCGTAGCATCCCGCTAAATTGATATCTCCACTGAAATTGTAACCCTATCAAAGTAAAATACATATCTTTTCAAACCATCTACACCACTTCTTAGGGTAACATACGCTGTAACTTAAAGTTACATATACTGTCCCTCGAAGTGATATACGCTGTCCACCGGAGTGACATACACTATCCCCCGAAGTAACATACGCTGCCTGCCGAAGTGATATACGCTGCTACCCGAAGTAATATACACTATCCCCCGAAGTAACATACGCTGTCTGCCGAAATAGTATACGCTGCCTGCCGGAGTGGTATACGATGTTGTTCGGAGTCACATTAATTGCAGGGGCAGCTATTTATGCAATCAGGCAAATCATACAATTTCGCCTATAGCCGGGATGTTTACCGCTATCTTCTAACTTTACTCTTTTAGTCCTTACTCTTTAATCTCTTATCACTTAGCCTAATCTCAAATCTAATCTCTCATATCTCAAATCTATTTTTTAATTTGCAGCCATGCAGTTCAGGGATATCGCAGGACAGGAAAAGGTAAAAGAACGCTTAGTTCAAACTGTTTTAGAGAACAGGGTAAGTCATGCGCAGTTGTTTCTCGGCCCCGAGGGCTCGGGCAGTTTAATACTTGCTTTAGCTTATGCCCAATTTATTGCCTGCGAAAGCCGGCAGGAGGATGATAGTTGCGGCGAATGTGCATCCTGCAGGAAATACTCCAAGCTTATTCATCCGGACCTGCATTTTTCCTATCCCTTTTTTCGGGGAGGGGAAAAAGAAGATTCTACACCTGACCTTGAAGAATGGCGGGATATTATTTTAACGGATCCTTATTTTAACCTGGACAGGTGGCGTGAACGTTTGGAAGCGCAAAACAAACAGCCGAATATTAACAAGGCGGAATGTTTAAGTATTTTAAGAAAGCTGGCTTTAAAACCTTTTGAAGGGGAGTATAAAACGCTGATCATTTGGCTGCCCGAATATCTGAAAAATGAAGGGAACCGGCTTTTAAAAACCCTGGAGGAGCCCTCAGACAAAACATTGATCATCCTGGTTGCACAAAACCAGGACCAGATTTTAAATACCATTATTTCCAGAACGCAGCTAATAAAAATACCCGCTTTAAGCAATAATACCATCAGGCAGTATCTTGTTCAGTCAAAAAACGTTTCAGAAAGCAAGGCTTCGCAAATAGCTTACCTTAGCGAAGGTAATTTACAATGGGCTCTAAGTTTTTTACAGGAAGAAGAAAACGATAATTTTAAGCTTTTTACGGACTGGATGCGCATGACCTTTACGGACCAGGGTATAAAGGTGATAGATTTTGTGGAGCTTATTGCCAAGCTGGGCAGGGAAAACCAAAAGAACTTTTTATGTTATGGCATTAATTTGCTCCGCGAAAGTTTGATGATCTTATCCGGCGCATCAAACCTGGTGCATCTGCCGGATGCGGAACTGAATTTTATTAGCAATTTTAGTAAACAATTAACCATTGCTAAAGCAGAAGCGATAGTTAAGGAGCTGGAAAAGACACATTATCATGTAGAAAGAAATGCCAATCCGAAAATTTTATTTTTAGATGTATCTTTACAGCTCATTAAAATTCTAAAATTTAATATGCTCCCGGAAGGGACTCAATATATACTTACTTAATATGGGATGTGGAAGTTGTTCAACAGGCGGATGTGCGCCTGCGGGCTGCAAAAGTAATGGTTCATGCCTTACCAATGGTTGCAGTAAATTAGATGTTTACGACTGGCTGTCGCACATGGATATGCCGGCTAATTATAAGGCTTTTAATATTGTTGAGGTAAAGTTTAAGGGATCACGAAAAGAGTTCTTTGTCAATACAGAGAATATATACCTGGAAGCGGGAGAATTGGTTGCTGTTGAAAGCAATACGAGCGGGTATGATATTGGCCATATTTCCTTAACCGGCGAACTGGTGCGTATGCAGCTTAAAAAGCGAAACATCCGTACCGAAGATGTGGTAAAAAAGATCTACCGGAAAGCCACTCCGGCAGAGGTTGATAAATGGAAAATAGCTAAAGAGTCTGAATTTGAACTGATGCACAAATCACGTGTTCTGGCCAAAGAACTGGGCTTGGCCATGAAGTTAAGTGATGTTGATTACCAGGGCGATAAAAGCAAAGCGACTTTTTATTATACCGCCGAAGGCCGGGTTGATTTCCGGGAACTGATTAAACGCATGGCCGAAAGGTTTCGTACCAGAATTGAAATGCGTCAGATCGGGATGCGCCAGGAAGCCAGCCGTTTGGGCGGAATTGGTTCCTGCGGACGTGAGCTTTGCTGCTCTACCTGGTTAACTGATTTTAAAACTGTTTCCACTTCGGCTGCACGTTACCAAAATTTATCTTTAAATACTTTAAAACTTGCAGGGCAGTGCGGTAAGTTAAAATGTTGCTTAAATTATGAACTGGATACTTATATGGATGCTTTAAAACACATTCCGAATAATGTAGATCACCTGGAAACCATTATTGGCACTGCCCGTCTTCAAAAAACGGATATCTTTAAACAACTCATGTGGTTTAGCTATCCAAATGAAGAAAACTGGATCCCATTGGAAGTTTCGCGTGTAAAAGAAATACGTGAACTTAATAAAGGGGGAATTAAACCTGATGACTTAAAAGAAGAAGCTGTAGAATTAGATAAACCGGTTATTGCTAAAGTATTAGATTATGAAAATGTGGTTGGACAAGGCAGTTTAACGCGGCTGGATGATAAAAGGAAGAAAAAGAAGAATAATAACAATAGAAATAAACAAAGAAATCAGAATGGTCCTAAGTCAGCTATAGCTGCAACAAATCCGCAGAATGGTGGCAGGCAGACTTCAGCTAATAGAATAAAACAAAATAATAACCGCCAAAAACCTAGTGAATAAAATGAATTTCAGGGGAAAGATCTCCATGCTTTCAACGTTCTTTTTAATATTGTTTGGCTTTGCCGCCTGTAAGGATAGCAAAACTATTACAGATACTAATAAAGAAATGGCGGGACGTAACTGGGCGTATAAAAAGAAGGTAAGCTTTCCTGTAAAAATTGAAGATGAGCATTTGGCTTATCATGTATTTATTAATTTACGCCATACAGCCGATTATAAATATTCCAATATTTTTTTACTGATCCATATTATTAGCCCTGAAGGAAAAAAAACTACAGAACGCAGAGAATTCAAATTAGCCTATCCCGATGGAGAATGGAGAGGAAGCGGTGCGGGAAATATGTATACCTACCAATTAGTTTTAAGAGAAAACTATCATTTCCCCAAAAAAGGAGTTTATACTTTTGAATTTGAACAAAACATGCGTGATAATCCTTTACGGGAGGTAAGTGATGTTGGTTTACGGGTAGAAAAAGCGACTTAAATATTTTAAAAATAGGACATAGAAAAGTTATTCTAGTTAATAAGCGACTTTTTTAAAACCTATTTCATGTGTGCAGCAATTATCTTTTCTTTTATAAACTTGGGAATAAGCTTATCTATAAACATTATGAAGTGATTTACGGTTCCGGGTATGATCATTTCTTTTCCTGCAAGCATCGCATCAATTGAAATCTTTGCAGCCTCTTCCGGATCCAGAATAGATTTTCTTGACATCCAACTGCCAATTCTATTTTGATAAATTAATCTGGGGTTCGTATTCATTCCTCCCGGGCAAACAATGGATACAGATATTTTATCTCTTTTAAGTTCCAGACGCAGACTTTTAGAAAAAGAGAGCAGGTAAGCTTTACTTCCACCGTAAACCTGTTTTTTAGGGATATGAAATAAACCGGCCATACTACTTACATTTAAAATAGCTGAAGGCGCATTTTGCTTCAGGTCATTTAAAAATAATTTGATCAATAAAGTAGGTGCACTTACATTTACTCTAATTTGCTTTAAAAAGTAATCAGTATTAAGATCGCAAAATAATCCACGGCTAAGTACACCAGCATTATTAATAAGGTACCGAATAGATAATCCTTTTTTCTTAACTTCTTCATATAGCCAAAAACAGTTTTTCTCATCTCCTAAATCTGCTTCAAAACCCATAGCAGAAACCTCAAAATTTTTTTCAATAAATGCAGCAAGATAATGTATTTCAGGACCTGGAAGTGCTACCAAAACGAGGTTCATCTTTAGGCTTGCACAATAAAACGCCATTGCCTTACCAAATCCTTCGCTGGCGCCTGTTATTAATGTATAAGTAATAGCTTCCATTTGGATTATTTTTTTAAATATTCAATAGTTTTTTGAATTCCTATATGTAAAGGAGTAATAGTGTATCCTAACTGATCAATTGCTTTTTGGCATGATACTGCTCTATTTGTAAATAAACTATCCAATATTTTTGGTGAAACAGAGTGATCTTTTGCGGTAATTTTTGCATAAAGATAAGCGAGATAGGATCCGGCTTTAACAAGTTTGTAAGGAATTTTAATAAGCTTTGTCCGCTGACCCGTTAGTTCCAGAATAGTAGAAAAAAGTTTTTTATAGCTAGCATTTTCCCCTCCAATAATATACTTTTCACCCGGTAAACCTTTAAGCATAGCAAGCTGATGGCCTTTTAAAACATCATCTATAAAAACATAATTAGCTTCATTCGTTTGCCTGCTAGGCACTATGATTCTTTTCTTTGTTAATGCCCAAGAAATAAATTTATTTACCCCATTGGAATATACTCCATATCCCGGGCCATATACTCTTGGCAAGGTTACAATAACACCTGGCAATCCTTTAGTATTATACTCTTTAACTAAATTTTCTGCAAGTGATTTAGTGAGCTCATAATCATTTTCAAAAGTTTTAATTCTGGGGTCATTTTCTGTTAAAGGATATCTCAATGATGAGCCTAATACAGCTACACTACTTGTAAAAACTACCTTCTTTACCCCGGCATTTAAAGCCTGGCGTAAAACATTTTGTGTTCCTTCAACATTAATACGATAAAATATATCAGCATTTCTACTAGATAATCTTGCATAAGCTGCAACATGATATACATATTCACAATCTTTTAACGCAGTTTTAATTGACTCCTCATCATTTACATCTCCTTTGTAAAAAACAATATTAGGGTGAACAGGTATATTAATCGAATTTAAATTTCTTACAAGAATATTTACTATATATCCTTGTTCGGCCAGGTTTAAGGCTAACCTATTACCTATATAACCAGTGGCACCTGTAATAAATATTTTCATATCTCTATAGATTTGGGAGGATTGTTAAAAAGAAGTTTTAGTTCATATACGCATGATAATGTAGCATGCAAAATAAATGCTGGCCACACACTATTTGTAGAATAACTAAGAATACAAAGTATAATACCAAAAGGAATACACCCAATAATTTCATTTCGGGAATCAAACAAATGGATTATTACGTAAAAAATAATATTAATTATAATAGCCAGATAAATACCCACTAAATTCACAAGACTGAATAATAAAATGCCCCGGAAAAACAATTCATAGCAAAATAAAAAAGGTATACGAATAGATAGATATGTCAGGCTTTTAGTTAATGATAGCTGGGTAAAATCTTTTGAGAGATGTTTATTTTGGTGCTTTTTAGCTTCCAGTAAGGAAATAAATCCTGTAATAACTAATAAGAAAATCCATCCTGCAAAAAATACAGGCTTTGAAAATTGAATTTTATTTATTACTAAAAAGTAAAATTTATTATAGAAGAAGTATACTGGAAGGGTCAGCAATAAAATACCCGTAAAATGTTTAAAATTCACAGAACTTAACTTTCTATTATCGAAAAGCACGTCTGTTAAATTATGTGCAGATTTAATTTTAAAATACCAAATGATGAAAAAATAAGAGATATACCCTATAAATAAAGCAGCAAGAACATTATAAGAAGTATTCATAAAGTTTTTATTTCACTTAATTTCATAACTATGGTATATAATGAGCTTTGTATCTCAACTTTATCACAAATACCATTCTTATAATAGTAGTAAGTACAATTACCATCAGGAAGCTTTAATTTAAACTGATGTTTGTTAGTTTCATTTATTGGAAGAAATTGCTGAAAGATATCTGAATAAACAGAATTTATCCCAATTGGTTCAAGATAGTAGAGCAGCAAAATATTATATTCAATTTTTGAATTGTTGAGCGTTTTAGTTTTACCATTAGATATTATTTGATAAGAATTGTTTATAGCCTTTGTTTGGTTTTTCAGTTTCTCTTTCCCGTTAATAATTCTACTATTATGAGAATAATTAAGCTCCCCATCTTGAAAAAAAGCATCTTCTTCAGTTTTTACTTCCAGGCTAAATAGAAATTTAACATGTACATCCGAAGTCATTTTAAGATATAAATCATCATAATTTTTATTTTGGTTAAATACCATTTTACCAATCAAAGCATCTTTATGAAAGATATTATATTTTAGGGTTTTTGTCTGTGCAAATACAATAGGATAGTTAAAAGCTAATATTAAAAGAAGAAGCATTGTTTTCTTCGATGTTTTATTGATCACAGATGTAACAGTTTTTTTTATTAGCCATAATATAAATGCAATAATCATATATTCATATTAATTTTAATACAATAGGTTTAATATTGCTAGTTGCCTTTTTAATATCTTCATAACAATTAATTTGAATAATAAACAGAGAATAATTTTATTATCACTATAAATTATTAAGGTAGGCTAATTTTAATAAATAGCAGTAATTTGTTTAGCAAAAATATACAATTAAGTGATTTAATAAGTATAAAACTATCAATTAAATAAAAAGCAAAATTGGAGAATAGATAATTACTAATAAAATTTATATTCTAATGCATCAATAGTTAAAATAAAGTTTGTACCTTTAATACAATAAACCAAATTAGTATTTAGTTCAAATATGTGTAATGAGCGCTAATATCAAATCAATAATCATAGCAACCGGAAGTTATATTCCTGATAATATCATATCAAACGAGGAGTTTTTACATCATCAGTTCTATGAACGGGATGGTAAACTAATTACCAGGGAAAACGCTGAGATCATCTCTAAATTTAAAGATATAACCGAAATTGAAGAACGCCGGTATGCTGATGATGAACACAAAGCTTCTGATTTAGGTTTTTTCGCTGCCCGTAATGCTATCGAATCTTCAGGTATTGATCCCGAAACCTTAGATTATATTATTGTTGCCCAGAATTTTGGTGATGTTAATCAGGGGACTACCCGTCCGGATGTGTTGCCGACCCTCGCATCAAGAATAAAACATAAATTAGGTATAATTAACCCTGATTGTATAGCTTATGATTTACCTTTTGGATGCCCGGGATGGTTACAAGGTATGATCCAGGCGGATTATTTTATCCGCTCGGGCGATGCAAAACGGATTTTAGTTATTGGCACCGAAACACTTTCCCGAGTTACAGACCCGCATGACAGGGATAGTATGATCTTTTCTGACGGGGCAGGTGCAACAATTTTAGAAGGGCAGGGAAATTCTGAATACGGAATATTAGCTCATAAAACACAAACACATACATCTGTTGAAGCTTATTATTTATTTTCAGGGAAATCAAGTAATCCTGAATTAATTAATGATGAGGCTTATATTAAGATGGATGGTCGTAAAATATATGAGTATGCGTTAAAAAATGTACCATTAGTAATTAAACTCGCCTTAGAGAAATCCGGTACAGAACTAAAAGATGTAAAAAAGGTTTTAGTTCATCAGGCAAACGGTAAAATGGATGAGGCTATATTAAAACGCCTTTTTAAACTTTATAATATGACAGATATTCCTGAGAATGTAATGCCCATGACTATTGCTCAATACGGAAACAGCTCTGTCGCAACTATTCCAACTTTATTAGATCTTGTTTTAAAAGATAAAATGGATAATCAGGAAATAAACTCCGGAGATATTATTGTTTTTGCTTCAGTAGGTGCAGGAATGAATATTAATGCGATGGTTTATAAATTTCCGGCTACTCTTTAGGAATTTAACGGCTGCATCTTTTTAAGCCAGTTTTAGCTTTATTTTCAATACTGCTTTCGTAATCATGGTTTTTCATTTTTAAAGCGTTATTATAGAAGTACTTGGCCATAGCAAAATCCTTTTTAAGTTCATAGATTAATCCTATTCTTAATGCCGCATTTGATGCAAAATAATATCTTTCGTTAATTCCCTGGTTTATGGCTAACTGGTAAAATATAATTGCCGCATCGCCTTGTCCGCTTTCATCATAAATTCTCCCCATGCGGTAACAGTATTCAATTTTATCCCGTACTAATTTAAACTTATCCAGTTTTTTACTCTCCAGCTGATTTAATGCTTTATCATAATATCCTCCATCAAATAATAATCTTGCTTTCAGGAGATCAATTTCAGGTGCGGCATAATTAACTTCATTTATGGCCTGTTTATCTTTATCATGATAAGTATATCCTTTTGTTTTCACCTGCCCGGTAAAACTGGTATAACCTGCATTATTCCCTTTTAAAAGTTCTGTCCAGGCCAGGTTTAAGTACGCATCTTTGATGTAATTAATACCCTTATAATTTTTAATATATTGTTGCAGATTTACTGAACCTGTAACATCTAAATTATGAATTTTAGCAATACCCAATAAATAATCGAGGTACGGATAAGATTGATATTCAGCACCGAAAGGGCGGTTAACAAGTGTACTGATCGCATCATCATTATGTGCGAATTTCATCCCCGCATAAGCACGGATATATGTTTTAAGCAAACTGGTATTATCTATATTCTGGGTATACTTTAATATACTTTCGTATGATTTTTTATCGTTAAGAATATCAATTTTAATAGAGGTTAAATAGAAAACGCTTTCAGCATAAAAATGACTGTATGACGAAGATGGTAGTTTTTCAATTGCATTTTCCAGCATTTTAACTCCTTTTTGGGTATCGCCTCGAATACCAACTATTGCTAATGTACTTTTCAGGCTTTCAGGTACTGAACCAAATAATGCGTTAATAATTCCTATGCTTTTTTGATTAGGAAGAAAATCAGGAAATTTTTTAGCATTTTCCTCCAGCAGATCATAGGCTTTATTTGTTTCTATTGCTGAAGAAAAATACTCATCGAAACGGGCTTTTGTTAAGGCGGACTGTAAATGAATTTCGGCCTGCGCAAACAAATAATAAGGTGATTTTTTATCCTCATCTTCCAGTCTGTTTAACCGAACGGTTTTATTCTTTTTAAAAAGTTCAAAATCAACCTTAGTTTCAGTAGTAAATAGCGTAAAATAATCTACATAATTATCCAGTAAATACGGTATTGAATTTTTAGGATTACTATTTTTCTCCGCGGTAATAAGAGTACGGGCAGCATTTAATCTTAAGCCCATAATATGATTATAGGCTTTTATACAATTGGCATTAAAATCAAAATTAGCATTTGCCGTTGTGTAAAAAAGAAGAAAGATAAATACTAATACGAGGCGTGTTCTTAACATCAAGTACAATAGGTAACGTTTTAAAACAAAAAAGCGACCCTTAAGAGATCGCTTGTAAATATGATTGATTTTTTATTAAGCATTTTGTGGTTCCTGTTCTACAGCAAAGCCTTCATCTACTATAATACGTCCGCAATGTTCACAAACAATAATTTTTTTACGCTGGCGAATATCTAATTGTCTTTGAGGCGGAATTTGGTTAAAACAACCGGAACATGAATCACGCTGGATGGTAACCACTCCCAGTCCGTTTTTTGCATTACTGCGCAAACGTTTATATGCTGTTAACAGGCGTTCGTCAATATGCTTTTCTGCTTCTTTAGCTTTAGACATGATTGTGGCTTCTTCTTTTTCAGTTTCTGCTGTAATAACATCTAATTCATCCTTTTTAATTACCAGGTCGTTTCTGCGTTCTTCCAGATTGGCTAAAGCTTTTTCGTAAACTTCAGTTCTATTACCAATTTCAAATGTATATTCTTTAATCTTTTTCTCTGATACCTGAACCTCTAAACCCTGTATTTCTATTTCTTTGGAAATCGCATCGTATTCGCGATTATTTTTTACATCATTAAGCTGGGTTTCGTACTTTTTAGTAGCCGCTAAAGCTTCTTTAATCATGTTCTTGCGGGTTACAATAGCATCCTCAAGTTCATCCAACTCGCTTCTTATTTTTTGTATGCGGGTATCCAGACCGGCAACTTCATCTTCCAGATCCGCTACTTCCATTGGAAGTTCGCCACGTGTTTGACGAATTTTATCAATCTGGGTATGAACAGTTTGAAGTTCGTATAATGCTTGTAATTTCTCTTCTACAGTTTGTTCCATTAAATAAAATAATTGATGGGGTTTGTATTTTTTGTTGTTAAATGGATTGCAAAGTTAGGAAATTTTTTTGTAATAAAATCGAACAAAAGTTGTTGGGTAAATTGCTCACTTTCAAAATGCCCCACATCTGCAATAACAATCTTTCCATCAGCATCAAAAAACTCATGGTATTTATAATCTGACGTTATAAAAATATCTGCACCAGCTTTTATAGCCTGTGGTAACAGGAAACTTCCGGCACCACCGCAAATAGCCACACGTTTTATGTTTTTATTTCTTAATGTCGTATGCCTGATAACTTTTGTATTTAGTTTTTGTTTTACATGATTTAAAAAATCTTTTTCAGGAACTTCAGTATCCAGCCAGCCGATCATACCGGCTCCAACATGCTTATAATCATTTTCCAACGGATATAAATCATAAGCAACTTCTTGATAAGGATGAGCTTCGTGTAAAGCCAAAAGAATTTCTCTTTCTCTATCTGTAGAATAAATGACTTCAATCCTGGTTTCCGCTTCATGATTTCGTTTACCTATTTCGCCAACAAAAGGATCTGCATTTTCATTTGCCTTAAAAGTTCCTATGCCTTCCACATTAAAACTGCATTCCGAGTAATTACCAATTTGCCCGACGCCAGCTTCAAATAATGCGTTTCTTATCTTTTCTGCATAGTCAACAGGGCAAAAAGTAACCAGTTTTTTTAATAAATTTCCTTTAGGAGATAATATGCTGTAGTTTTTTACACCTAATACCTCACATATTTTAGCATTTACTCCGTTTAATACATGATCTAAATTGGTATGAATGGCATAAATGGCAATATCATGTTTAATGGCCTTCATAACCACACGTTCTACATAAGTTTTGCCGGTAAGCTTTTTTAGGCCTTTAAAAATAATGGGGTGATGGGAGATGATGAGATTACAACCTTTTGAAATCGCTTCATCCAGCACTTCTTCTGTACAATCTAATGAAATTAAAGCGCTTACTATTTCTTTTTCACCATAACCAACAATTAAGCCTGAATTATCATAATCTTCCTGGTAAGCAAGCGGAGCAATTGTTTCTAAAAAACTGGTTAACGTACTTAGTTTCATAGAACCAAAGATAATGCATTACCGCAACGATCTCCAAATAAACAGGATGAGGAATAAAATCAACGTAATTAAAATTCAGCGTAATTTATTATGCAAAAAGATTAAAATCCTCATTATAAAATTGGCAGGGCTGATGCTAAAAATATATTTACTGAATTAGACTAAAACATAAATCATTAATCTTGATTTTTTATTAAACAGTCTAAAGCTCTTTCGGTGTAGTCATCAATAGTAAAGAAATGCCTATGTCAAATAGAATTCCAACTATACCCAGAGCTGCAATACGGGCCATAAAATCTATATTTAATGTTATTTGAGAGTATTGAATATAAATAGCTGCAAAAATTCCGGAAATTATTCCGCCAATTAGCATAATTTTAAAGCCTTCCAGAATGCCTTCAAAAAAATTCATTTTGCCTTTATTGATATGTTTTCTCATATTTTTAATTCCCAGATATAAACCAACAGCTGGTATAACTAAACTGGTAAATTCCAGCCAGCCTATATTATTGCTATTACTTCGCCAGTAACCCGGGTCATAAATGCCCGCGAAATGCATAATCAAGATCCAAAATCCGCTTAGAAAACCTATTACAATACCATATTTAATTGCATTTTTCATGTTAATTTAGTTGTTTTTAGTATAAGTTATTAAATTAATGTGTTTAAGGGCAACGTACATTTGCCATGAGTAAACTATCCAACAATTATAATACCGTTTGTTTATCTCTCTGTTAAAAATCAAACTACCAGTTTATTTTTATAAAAGTACTATTCATTCTTAAATCTGCAATATATCTTGTCATTTTATATATTTACAGCCAAAATCGGGGTTTGTGAACATTCAGGATATATTAAATTTATACAAAGCGGATATTCGTGTAAACAGCCTGGCAAAAATCCTTAACTCCGGCAAAAATCCACGTGTACATTTAAAAGGTCTAATCGGGTCAGGCGATGCAGTGCTTGCTGTTGCTTTATATCTTTTGCAACACCAAAATATGGTTTTTGTATTACCTGAACGGGAAGAGGCTACTTATTTTCTAAGCGACCTGGAAAACCTGCTTGAAAAAGAGATCTTGTTTTTTCCTTCTTCCTTTAGAAAAGCGTTTGACTTTACCTTAGTTGACAGCAGTAATGTGCTTCAAAGAGCCGAGGTTTTAAATACCTTAAATCATTCATCGGAATTTGGCCGTTTGATTGTTACCTACCCCGAAGCTTTAGCCGAAAAAGTAATTAACCGCGAAGCGCTTGAAAAGAACACACTTGAAATAGCCACAGGAAACAAGCTTAGTATTGATTTTATTAATGAGTTTTTAATTGAATATAATTTTGAACGTGTTGATTTTGTTTATGAACCCGGACAGTTTTCTATCCGTGGGGGTATTGTGGATATCTTCTCATTCTCTCATAACCTCCCCTATCGTGTAGAATTTTTTGCAGACTTTATTGAAAGCATACGGACGTTTGAAATTGAAGACCAGTTATCTGTAGAACAGGTTAAAAGCATTACCATTGTACCTAATGTACAATCCAAGTTTTTAACAAATCATAATATTTCACTGCTTGAATATATTGATCAAGACACTTTAGTCTGGTTTAAAGATGTGCAGTTTACATTAGATGTAGTTAAAACCGAATATAAAAAAGCCACGGAGTTTTGGAAAGCGCTTCCTACAGCAGATAAACAACAAAATCCGCAATGGATTGACCCCAAATTTAACTTTACGGATGAAAAAATGCTGGCAGACCAATTACATGATTTCTCGGTATTAGAATTTGGAAAACAATTCTTTTATCCGGCAGACGAAACCATCCAGTTTGATATTAAACCCCAGCCCTCTTTTAATAAAGACTTTAATTTGCTTATTCATAATATAAAAGAAAATGAAAAGCAAAACATACAAAACCTCATTTTTACCGATTCGACCAAACAGATCGAACGTCTTTACAGCATTTTTGAAGATATAGATAAATCCGTAAAATTTACACCCGTACACCTATCCTTACGGGAAGGTTTTATAGATCACGGACAGAAATTAGCCTGTTATACGGATCATCAAATCTTTGACCGTTATTATAAATACAAATTAAAAAAAGGCTATATACGCTCGCAGGCTATTACGCTTAAAGAACTTCGCGAATTAAAACCCGGAGATTATATTACCCATATAGATCATGGAATTGGTAAATACGCCGGGCTTGAAAAAGTAGAGGTAAATGGTAAATCGCAGGAAATGATTCGTCTGGTATATGCCGATAATGACCTGCTTTACGTAAACATCAACTCTTTAAACCGTATTTCTAAATATTCGGGTAAGGATGGAACCATCCCAAAAATAAATAAACTGGGAACGGATGTTTGGGATAAACTAAAAAAAAACACTAAAAAAAAAGTTAAAGACATTGCCCGCGATCTGATTAAGCTTTATGCCATCCGCAAAACACAAACCGGCAACGCTTTCCATCCTGATACTTATTTACAAACAGAGTTAGAAGCATCTTTTATTTATGAGGACACGCCGGACCAGGTAAAAGCTACCGCCGATGTAAAAAAAGATATGGAAGCGCCGCACCCGATGGACCGCTTAGTTTGCGGGGATGTTGGTTTCGGGAAAACAGAAATTGCCATAAGGGCTGCTTTTAAAGCAGTTGCCGATAGCAAACAAGTGGCTATTTTAGTCCCCACCACCATTCTGGCCTTACAACATTATAAAACCTTTTCATCCCGTTTAAAAGATTTCCCCTGCAACATAGATTATATCAACCGTTTTAAATCATCCAAACAAATTAAAGAAACACTGCAACGGCTGGCAGAAGGAAAAGTGGATATTATTATAGGCACCCACCGTATTGTCAGTAAAGATGTCAAATTTAAAGACCTGGGCCTGCTGATTATAGATGAAGAACAAAAGTTCGGCGTAAGCGTAAAAGAAAAATTAAAACAATTCAGGGCCAATGTAGATACTCTTACCTTAACCGCCACACCTATTCCGCGAACTCTTCATTTTTCACTAATGGGCGCCCGTGATCTCAGCATTATCAGTACTCCCCCGCCCAACCGCCAGCCGGTTTTAACCGAACTGCATGTATTTAATGAAAAGCTGATTAAAGAAGCCGTTGAATTCGAGATAGACCGTAACGGGCAAATATTTTTTATTCATAACAGGGTGCAGGATTTAATGCAGCTGGGTGGTTTAATTAATACATTAGTACCCAAAGCACGTATTGGTATTGCACATGGCCAGCTGGAAGGCGATGCGCTGGAAGATGTGATGCTTAAATTTGTGGATGGTGAATATGATGTGCTGGTTGCAACTACCATTATTGAAGCCGGTCTGGATATTCCCAATGCCAATACCATACTAATTAACCATGCCCACATGTTCGGCCTGAGCGATCTGCACCAAATGCGTGGACGTGTAGGCCGATCTAATAAAAAAGCTTTTTGCTACCTTTTAAGCCCGCCATTATCTACCTTAACCAATGAGGCCCGTAAACGCCTGAGCGCTATTGAGGAATTCTCTGACCTGGGCAGCGGCTTTAATGTAGCCATGCGTGACCTGGATATCCGCGGAAGCGGAAACCTTTTAGGCGCAGAACAAAGCGGCTTTATTGCCGAGATTGGTTTTGAAATGTATCATAAAATTCTGGATGAAGCCATACAGGAATTAAAAGATGACGAATTTAAAAACCTGTTTACTGATGAAAAACCACGCCCCTTTATTTCATTTACACAGGTAGATACCGACCTGGAAGTTTTAATTCCGGATGAATATGTAAGCAATATTGCCGAACGCTATAATTTATACACCGAACTTTCTAATATTGAGGATGAACTTCAGCTGGAGCAGTTCCGGCAAAAACTAAACGACCGTTTTGGCGCCATACCCGAACAGGTAAGGGAACTGTTAAACACCTGGCGTTTACAATGGCTCGGTAAACAAATCGGTTTTGAGAAGCTTACCTTAAAGAAAAACGTGTTAAGAGGCTACTTTATCAATAACCAGCAATCCTCCTATTATGAAACAGAACAATTTAACCGTGTTTTAGGGTTTGTACAGGCCCATCCCCGTATTTGTAATTTAAAAGAAGTTAAAAACACCCTGCGCCTGAGCGTAGAACATGTCGGTTCATTAGATAATGCTATTGACTTATTACAGGAAATTGCCAGTCCCCTTCTTAATACCGCCTGAACAGGGTCATTAAGCAGCATACCTGATCAGGGAAAACCTTCAACCCTGCAGGGAAAGCGTTCAACCCTGCAGGGAAAACTTTCAACCCTGTAAGGAAAACCTTCAACCCTGCAGGGAAAATGTTCAACCCTGCAAGGAAAATGTCCAACCCTGCAGGGAAAACGTTCAACCCTGCAAGGGAAATCTCTAACCCTGCAGGGAAAATCTTCAACCCTGCAAGGAAAACGTCCAACCCTGCAGGGAAAATGCTCAATCCTGCAAGGAAATCTTCAAACCCTGCAGGGAAAATGTTCAACCCTGCAAGGGAAAATGGTAAAGTATATTTATGTTATATCTAAACTGATCAAATTGCCTTCAAGCGGCCTTATCTGCCTAAAGAAGCGTAAATTTGCAGAGGTTTATAAACTTAGATTAAATAGATATTAATGCCGGAATTAAGTAATATACAGACATTTGAAAAAATTGAGGGTTCTAACTTTAAACCTACGCTTGAGCGTTTTTGCAAGGTTCTTAAAAACATTGAACTATGGAATGATAAAATTAAAGAGGAATTTGAGAATTTTAAGTGGAAAGTTGAAGATAACGGTTTTGTCTATTCATCAATAACACAGTTGGGATACTATGCTTCAAAACTATCCAAAATAAAGATCAGGCCATACTTTATAATTTATACCTATGATATTGACGGTACATTTAAAGACAATTGGATATGTTGTGAACTTTTGATTAATACGGAAGAATTGCAGAATATTGAAAATGGACAATTTCATAATCGCACTTATGAATTGATAAAAGACCTGGCAATTGAAATGCAAAAAGAATTTAAACAAACAGGGATTTACTTCACAGATGAGGTGCAAGACGCAGAGGACTTTGAAGGTATAAGATATAACGATTTTAAAAAGCTATGGCAATTTGACTATGCTTTAATTCCGGTTACGCTTAACCATTTATATTCAAATAAGCCAAAAACCCATACTATCAAAAAATACGAAACTTATTTTGAAGCCTGGCATAATAACAGATGGAAAACAGAGTGTTAATATATTCACGCAATTGTATAACAGAACCAGTACAACAGACTCGCTCGTCTGGATTTTTTTAATCCAGATGCGATAACGTGGGATTTGCAATCCCTTGCTCGTCGGGATTTTTTTAATCCCGATGCGATAACAGGGGATTTGCAATCCACATAAATAACTGAACTAGAATTTTTAAATTATATATTACACTTAAAATTATCCCTATGAACAACTTATTTAAATCTTTCAGCTGTTTTCTATTGCTGATCATTCTTTTAACAGGATGCGGTATAAATACATCACAAAATTCACAGTCTAAGAGCCTGTCTGTAGTAACTGGGCCAGATACAACTACTGTACCTGATATAACAAAAAACTATTGGTTGGAATGGAATACGGATAATGGTAAAGAAAAACCCTGGATGCTTTGGCCCGCACCTCCCTTTACGGTCACACCTACTGAAATGGATATAGTATCTGCTTATTATTCAGAAAAATGGAGAGAAGTGAATAAAAACTCTACTAACAGATCAGATATATTTAAGCTGCTTGAGTATAAACGAATAAAACTTGATGAAGAAAATTACACAGTTACTGTTCTGCCAAACTTTAAAACAGAGCAGGAAAAACAGGCTTTTGATAAATACAAATTAGGATTGGTCATTCGAATTAAAACAGAGGGTAAATTTCTCAAACTATTTTTAGCTGAGGGCTGGAAGATAATTACAACAGAATAAACTCTTTACTGATTAGTAATAACCATCCACAACCCAATTAAGATCGCATTACCCCTATCTGATTACCTTTCCAGTCCGGAAAGAGAACAGGGCTATCATTAATGTTAAGGTGTTTATTGGCCACTTCACTGAAAACACTACGAAAGTCAGTTGTAACAGCCAGATCTCTTC
>JBASZP010000118.1:0-2905 GCA_049660965.1 Daejeonella sp.
ATGTTAAAATGGAAATATCAGAAGCAAAAAAGAAGGTTGATGAAAGCGAAGAATTACTGAAAACAGAAATCATTGCTGAAATTGACAGAAGAGAAGTTAACGATAGAACCTTGGTTACCTTTATTAGCAATGATTTAATGAAAAAGTGTAAAAAGGGAAAGCTATGGAAGTCGCAACAATTTTATATCACTTTAAAAAACATTAAATATGGTTTAGAACAAAACCAAATGAGATCAGTAAGCGGGAGGGATGGTATATTTTTAGTTGACAGAGATTATAAGCCCAAAAACTCTATGCAAACAAAAATTTACGACAGATTTATAGATAACGAGAGCTCTGCTTTTGAATCAATTGTTGAAAGGCTGTCCTTGGATAAAAGAATGATTAAAGGTGTAAGGGTTGTATCTCATCATTTAAGGTTATTAGGAATATTAGATAGAAAAATCAATGAGGATGTGATAGTATTAGTTGATTTTGATAATGAAAAATAAACAGGTTTTATATTTAAAATATTTTATTTTACAGACAAAATTTAGATTGATGAAACTATTTAAAAAAATCATAGGACTATTTCTGCTCATGCTTATTTTATCTTCAATAGGAGTATTGTTAAAAACATTATTAAAATCTTTATTTGTTTATTTATTTAATTAGCTAAGTCCAAAGCTCTCTTGTGATTTTATTAAATGAGAGATTGTTTATATTGAAAATATTGTATTTTCGGGCAAAATTAAAAATCATGAAAATATTTACAAAAGTAATTGCATTAAGCTTGTTAATTGCATCAGGTTTAAGCTCAGGCGTATTGGCACAGTCAATAAAAATGCCACCATCAAGTCCAACACAAACTATTAAACAACAGTTTGCCCTTTCGGACATTTCGGTTAGTTACTCGCGGCCCATTGCAAAAGGCCGTCAAATTATGGGCGATTTAGTTCCTTATGGCGAAATTTGGCGTACAGGAGCGAATGCATCAACAAAAATTAACTTTGGCGAGGATGTTAAAATTGCCGGAACCAATGTCCCGAAAGGCGAATATGCGCTTTATACCATCCCCGGTAAAGAAGAGTGGACGTTTATTTTAAGTAAAAATACCACACTTTGGGGAGCTTTAGGTTATAAGCAGGAAGAAGACCTGTTGCGTTTCCAGGCGAAAACAAGCGCTTTGCCAAATGCTGTCGAAAGCTTTACCATCCAGTTTGCTAATGTTAAACCAAGCTCTTTAGCTATTGAATTACTATGGGAGAAAACCTCTGTGAGTTTTACGGTAAACGCGGAAATAGACAGCCGTATAATGAAACAGATTGAAACCGCTATGGGCCCTACAGACCGCAAACCTTATCTGGAAGCGGCAAATTATTATTTTGAAAGCGGTAAAGATTTAAAACAGGCGCTTGAATGGGCAACAAAAGCTACTGAACTCAGTTCACCAGACCAGTATTGGGTAGAACATTTAAAAGCTAAGATACAACTGAAGATGGGCGATAAGAAAGGCGCTATTGCATCAGCGACAAGTTCAATGAACAAAGCAAAAACTCAAAAGAACCCTGATTATGTGGTTTTGAATGAGAAGTTAATTGCTGAAGCAAAGAAGTAAAACCAATATAATTAGTTATGGGATAGCGGGACCGGATCATCGTTATCCCATTTTAATAGACTGTGGATTAATAAAGCAAATACCACAACTAAAACACATCCTACCACATTAAGCCACAGGAAAGCCATCTGATCTGATATCCAGAAGGAGAATACAATGATCTCTGTAATAATAGCGGCTATAAAAGTGGCCGAACCGCCTATCTTTTTCAGATAAAAGGCGATGATAAATATTCCCAGGATGGTTCCGTAAAACAGGGAGCCTAAAATATTTACTGCTTCGAGAAGGTTTCCCAGTTTACCGGCATATAGCGCCATCAAAATACAAAAGAAACCCCAAATGATCGTAGTCCAGCGGGAAACGGAGAGATATCTTTTATCAGAACCCTCTTTATTAATAAGGCGTTTATAAATATCAATTACAGTGGTAGAAGTTAATGAATTGAGCGCACTGGCCGTTGAACCCATGGAAGCAAGGAAAATAATAGCGATCAGCAATCCGATTAAACCCTGCGGAAGGTATTTGGTTACGAAACTTAGGAAAACATAGTTATTGTCATTCGTATCCGCTTTCGGATCGTTCTTTAACATCAGATCTGTTAAATCTTTTCTGATGCCTGTTGTTTTTTTGTCCGCGGCCTGTAGTAAAACCCGCTGTTCATTTACTGTTTGTGTATTATCTGCATTTATTGCAGCATTCAGTTTGTTTACTTGCAGTTGTTTCTCTTCAAATGCTTTTGAATAGTTGGATTGAATAGTGTTTAATTCAGATTGGTAATTACTCTTTTCCAGTTTTGATAATTCATACTGGTTGAAAAAGATAGGCGGCTGGTTGTACTGGTAGAATGTAAAAACCAATACCCCGATCAGTAAGATTAAGAACTGCATGGGTATTTTAACCAAACCATTCATTAATAAGCCCAGCCTGCTTTCACTGACAGATGCCCCGGTTAAATAGCGGCCAACCTGGCTTTGATCGGTACCGAAATAGGAAAGCTGAAGAAAAAAACCTCCTATTAAGCCGCTCCAAACGGTATATTGATTATTCCAGTCGAAAGAAAAATCAATGGCTTGTGTACGGCCCATTTTACCTGCAATTTCTATTGCTTTGCGGAAACCAATATTTGCGGGCATCAAATGAACAACCATAATCCCCGCAAGGAATAATCCCATAAAGATCACACTCATTTGGAGAAGTTGGGTATAGGAAACCGCTTTAGTCCCGCCGTAAACGGTATAGCTGATGACTAAACCACCGATAAAAATAGTAGTGTAAGTAGTATCAATATTCAGAATGGTGGATAGGATG
>JBASZP010000119.1:0-9670 GCA_049660965.1 Daejeonella sp.
ATAAGCTGGTTTTTAAAGTATTGCTTATCATACTTTTTTATTTTACCGGCTTCCAGTTCCATATTTGTTTTTGTGCTGTCCAAACCACGGTAATAAATAATATTATCTGTAGAATCCGCTACAATAGCGGGCACAGATAAGCTATCCCGCATGGCATAAATAAAAGAAATATATTCATCATTTACATCGGGCATGGCAATAATATTTCTGGTTGTTCTTGCCCAAACTTCCGCACGGGTGCGCTCAGCATTAGAAATGTTTTTCACCAAATAATTAGAATACCATAGCGAAGTTCCGGCAATTATAATTGCGAAGGCAAGAAGTATAAATTTCCAGCGTCTTTTCTTTTCATATGGATTCATTGTTTGCAAAATACAATTATGCTATTTCGCTAAAAGCGATAATGAAAGGTGTTTCAATCTGTAATTAATGTGCTTCCAGCCAATTGCTTCCTTCACCAACCTCAACCAGGATAGGTACTTTAGTTTTCAGGGCATGTTTCATCCGGTCTTCAATAATTTTTTTCATTGCGCCGGTTTCAGATTTAAGTACATCAAAAACCAATTCATCATGTACCTGCATGGTCATTTTAGATTCCAGTTTTTGTTCCTTAATATCTTTATGGATATTGATCATCGCGATTTTAATCATATCCGCCGCCGAACCCTGAATAGGTGCATTAATGGCATTTCGCTCTGCATAACCACGTACTGTTGCATTTGCTGAATTAATATCACGGAGATAACGACGACGGCCCATAATAGTTTCTACATAACCATTTTCACGGGCAAAATTCATGGTATTGGTCATATAGTTTTTAATCCCCGGATATTCATTAAAGTAATTTTCGATCATTTCCGTCGCTTCTTTACGAGGTATGCCTAAACTTTGTGATAAACCAAATGAAGATTGTCCGTAAATAATTCCAAAATTTACCGCTTTCGCATTTCTTCGCTGGATAGATGTGACTTCATCTAAACTGATACCATACACTTTTGCCGCCGTTGCAGTATGAATATCCAGGCCTTTTTCAAATGCATCCATCATGTTTTCATCTTTGCTTATTTCAGCGATCAAACGTAATTCTATTTGCGAATAATCGGCAGAAAGCAATACATGATTCTGATCACGGGGTATGAAAGCTTTTCTGACTTCACGGCCACGCTCTGTACGGATTGGTATATTTTGCAGGTTTGGATTATTAGAACTTAATCTTCCGGTTGAAGCCACAGCCTGATTATAGGAAGTATGAAGTCTGCTGGTTTTTTTATTAATTAATTGCGGTAAAGCATCTACATAAGTAGATTTTAATTTCTGCAATTGCCTGAAATCTAAAATATCAGCCACAATATCACTTTTATTAGCTAAAGCAGTAAGTACATCTTCGCCTGTTTGATATTGGCCTGTCTTAGTTTTTTTTGCTTTAGGATCTAATTGTAATTTATCAAAAAGCACTTCTCCTAATTGTTTTGGCGATGCTATATTGAATTTTACTCCTGCTTTTTCAAAAATGCTTAATTCCAATTGCTTAATATCTGTTTCCAATAATTTAGAAAATTCTGCCAATGCCTGCTGATCTATTTTCACACCCTCTCGTTCCATATCTGCCAGCACATAGATCAGGGGGTTTTCCATTTCTTTGGCTAATTTATAGGCATTTGCAGAAACCAGAACCGGTTCAAAAACTTCTTTTAGCTGGAGAGTGATGTCTGCGTCTTCTGCGGCGTATTCTTTAATTTTTTCCAGATCCACATCCCGCATATTACCCTGATTTTTCCCTTTTGCACCAATTAATGAGGTAATACTTACAGGCGTATATCCCAGATAGTTTTCTGAAAGCAGATCCATATTATGCCTCGAATCCGGGTCAATAAGATAGTGCGCCAGCATAGTATCAAACAATTCACCCTGTACATTTACTCCATACCAGCCCAAAACCAAAATATCATACTTTAAATTCTGCCCGATCTTGCAGATATTTTCATTTTCTAAAACCGCTTTAAATTCATCCAGACAGGTTTTACATTCAGTCTGATCTTCTGATAAAGGCACATACCAGGCCTCACCCGGATTAATAGAAAAAGATAATCCAACCAGTTCGCAATCATTAGCATCTAAACTGGTCGTCTCTGTATCCATGCAAAACTGCTTTTGCTTACTTAAAAGATCAACCAGCTTTTTCCGTTCATCAGCAGAATTTACCAAATGATACGAATGTTCTGTATTGTTTATGTTTTTGGATGGTTGTGCTTTTTCTTCAGTCTCATTTTCGCTTACTTGAGTTGAGCTGTCTTTTGAATCAGCCTTGCCAAAAAGATCCATCTGCCCGTTTTTAGAAGAAGACTTTACCTCATTCACATTAAATTCATCACCAAAAACACGACGGCCAAGTGTGCGGAATTCAAGTTCGGCGAATAAAGGTTCCAATACTTCACGGTTAGGTTCATCTAAACGAAGTGAATCCGGGTCTACCTCAACCGGGGCGTTAAGCAGAATAGTTGCCAATTTTTTAGACATTAAACCCTGTTCGGCAAACTGCTCTACATTTTCGCGAAGTTTTCCTTTTAATTCATGACTGTTAGCTATAATATTCTCTACCGAGCCGTATTGTTTAATCAATGTTTTAGCGGTTTTTTCGCCCACACCCGGTATCCCCGGGATATTATCTACCGCATCGCCCCATAATCCTAAAATATCAATTACCTGTTCTACACGTTCAATATCCCATTTAGCTAAAATTTCTTTTACACCCTGTATTTCCATATCATTACCCATACGGGCAGGTTTGTAAATAAAGATATTTTCAGAAACAAGCTGGCCAAAATCCTTATCCGGAGTCATACAGAACACAGTAAACCCTTCTTTCTCTGCTTTTTTTGCCAGAGTACCAATTACATCATCAGCCTCATAACCATCAGAAAACATCACCGGGATATTGAAACCCTCAATCAACCGGATGATGTAAGGGATAGCCAGGGAAATATCCTCAGGCATAGCCTGCCGGTGAGCTTTATACTCAACATGATCCGTATGGCGTTCGGTTGGCGCCGCGGTATCAAAAACTACCGCAATATGAGTTGGTTTTTCTTTCTTTAAAACTTCTAAGAGCGTATTGGTAAATCCCATAATGGCAGAAGTGTTTAAGCCGCCGGAAGTAAAACGCGGGTTCTTGCTTAATGCAAAATGAGCCCGGTATATTAATGCGTATGCGTCTAAAAGAAAGAGTTTTTTCATGTTTAAAGTTGGTTTGGATGAAAGGATCACATCCTTATTATGTGTTTCGATCAATCTGTTTTATTGAAAGATCAAAGTTAACATTCTCTGTAACCTGTGGTAATTACCCGGTAAATTATTCTTTGGTATTTTATCTGGAAATACAATCCATAATATGATCATTGATCATTCCGGTAGCCTGCATGTGAGCATAACAAATAGTGGTGCCAAAAAACTTGAACCCCCGTTTTTTCATGTCTTTACTAATCCGGTCTGATAATTCAGTTCGTGCAGGAGCATGTTTATGATCTTTCCACTCATTGATTATTGGTTTTTTATCCGGGAGAAAACCCCAGATGTAATCGGAAAAACTTCCAAACTCCTTTTGAATTTGCAGAAAGAGTTTGGCGTTAGTAATAGCGCCGGTAATTTTTAGCCTGTTGCGGATGATCCCGGGGTTATTCAATAAAACTTCCACATCCTTCTCAGTAAATGCGGCAACTTTTTCTGCATCAAAATCAGCAAAAGCCTGACGATAATTTTCACGTTTCCGTAAAACCGTGATCCAGCTTAATCCTGCCTGGGCGCTTTCTAAAACTAAAAATTCAAACAGAATTTTATCATCATAAACAGGTTTTCCCCATTCTTCATCATGATATTTAATATATAGCGGATCGCTGCCGCACCAGGCACAACGTTTAGTTAAGTCTAAAGTCATAAGTATAATCTGAGATATCAGACGCTTAAAATATTTTTGATACGCTCTTGCTAATGCAACTTTTTATTTATTTTAATTTTCCACTGTAAAAGAATCTACCTCCCCATTTTCTTTGAAATTCACTACAATTACAAATAGTATTAGCTCCTGCTCCTGCTCCTCGTCTAAGGTATAATCAAAAACTTCAATTAAATAATCTATTAGCTCCACGGCTAAGGTATATTCAAAAACTGCAAACTGATTCTCATTTTCCGGATAAAACCCTACCCTTATTAACTGAAGTTTTGATAACACTGCCTCTTGAATAGCAGGGTTGTTATCTTCACTATCTCCATCAAAATTGCCCAAATAATCTTCAATATAATCTTTTACAGTAAATCTTGAACCGTCCTCATCATAAATACTATCGCCTGTGTTATAGTCATCTCTAATAACAGTTAATGCTGCTGAATTATAATCTGCCAAATTGTTAATGATCTTTTTAACAGTATCTAAGCTTTGCCTCTCTATTGATTTTCCTTTAAAGTTTAAATCTAATGTGGTTTTTTGGCCATTAAAATCTGTTTTAGCCTCATAACGCTCTTTAAGTGAATTGATCACTATTTTGCCAAGATGCGGCAGTTCATATATATCCATATTTTTGTCGTTTTTATTTTAAAAATTACTGTTTCTTTATCATCGTCGGTAAAATTAACATTTCATATCCTAAGCACAAAGTTCCTCCCAATACTCAAGCGCCCTGCGGTAATGCGGTATTACTATTGATCCTCCAACCAAATTAGCGATCATAAAAATTTCATTCATCTCTTCTGTATTTACACCCGCTTCATGACATTTACCCAAATGATATTTAATACAATCATCACAACGTAAAACCATAGAAGCCACCAGGCCAAGCATTTCCTTTGTTTTCACATCCAGCGCCCCGGCTGCATAGGTGGTGGTATCTAAAGCCAAAAAACGTTTTAAGTTTGTATTGGCCGTTTCCATAATGCGATCATTCATCTTAGTGCGATAGCCGTTAAATTCCTCTGTCAATTCTCCCATACCAATTATTGCTTTAATGTATTATTAAATTTTATAAGTTTTAACTATTAGAATTAGCACTACTACCTGTAGCTATCTTTTTAAGCCAGTCCGCTCTATGCCGCGGGGGCATGTTACGTTATTCACTTTTGTTTGTTTTTTATTGGTGTTCATGAATGCTTCACAATTTTCCTTGATGAAAAAGTAACCAAAAAATCAAGACAGAACGAAGCTTCCTCCCACAGGCCATACTCCCGGCCCGCCGTTCTGTCTGCCCAACCTTTTCTACCAGTCAATCGCATAACATTAAATCTCCAGTTCAACTGCCGGATCCCAGAACAACTTTTTAAAATCCACTACCTTATTACCCTCAACCTTTATTCCCTCATTCTCCAGTAATTGCTGCATTAAATCAGGCGAACCAAAATGAAATTTCCCTGTTAACAAACCATTTCTGTTCACCACCCGCTGTGCAGGTACAGAAGGCAAAGCGGTATGAGCCGCATTCATGGCATAACCTACCATCCGCGATGATCCCTTGGTACCCAGGTAGGCCGCAATGGCGCCGTATGAGGTTACCCTCCCTTTAGGTATTAAGCGCACAACCTGGTACACCTGGTCATAAAAAGTTATATCTTCCATTAATCAAAACTGAATTTCAAATAATTGATGTTCTTTTCTTTTGCAAGATACTTTTTCTCATAATATGTTTTAATAGAAAGCACCTCATTTACAAAATCAGAGCGATACAGATCTTCGCTTTTCAGGTGAAGTCTTAAGCCCAAACTCTCTATTTTTTCATGCGTATAGATATGCAGATCGTCATTATCCGTTTTCAAATGTAGGGTTCCCTCTTTTTCAAGAATAACCTGGTACATATCTAAGAACCGCGGGGAAGTCAGTCGTTTTCTTTCGCGACTGACCTGCGGTTGCGGATCAGGGAAGGTGATCCATATTTCCGAGATCTCCCCCACTTCAAAGTAATCCGTAATATTTTCAATCTGGATACGTAAAAAGGCCACATTAGTAATCTGCTCATCCAATGCCGTTTTAGCGCCACGCCAGATACGGTTCCCTTTATAATCAATCCCGATAAAATTTTTATCAGGAAAAAGCCGGGCCATATTTACCGCGTATTCCCCTTTACCGCAGGCCAGTTCCAGCACCAGCGGATGCCTGTTATTAAATTGTTTCTCCGCCCATTTTCCTTTTAATGCTTTACCCTCCTCCAGTTCAAGCACATTAGTAAAAGTTGTTATTTCTGCAAACCTGCGTAGTTTATCCTTACCCATTTCTATCATTAAAAGCATGCAAAAATAGTTTTATCTTTGCTGCCTTAACAGAAATAAATTGGAAAAGAACGCTAAAATATATATCGCCGGTCATCGCGGAATGGTAGGATCAGCCATTACCAGGAAGTTAGAGCAGGAAGGATTTACCAATTTATTAACCCGCACATCCGCAGAGCTTGACCTGCGAAACCAGCAGGCCGTCATAGATTTTTTTGCTGCCGAAAAACCCGATTATGTTTTCTTAGCCGCGGCCAAAGTAGGCGGAATAGTAGCGAACAGCACCTACAAAGCCGACTTCCTGTATGAAAACCTCCAGATCCAAAACAATGTGATTCATAACTCCTATGTAAACGGGGTTAAAAAACTGATGTTCTTAGGCTCCAGCTGTATTTACCCTAAGCTTGCGCCCCAGCCCCTGAAAGAAGAATATCTCTTAACCGGTTTGCTCGAAGAAAGCAACGAACCTTATGCCATAGCAAAAATTGCCGGCATTAAATTATGCGATGCTTACCGCGGGCAGTATGGCTGTAATTTCATTTCGGTAATGCCTACCAACCTGTACGGGTACAATGATAACTACCATCCTCAAAATTCACATGTGTTGCCTGCCCTTATCCGTAAATTCCATGAAGCTAAATTAAACGGCTCTCCCAATGTCACCATTTGGGGAACAGGTAATCCCCTGCGTGAGTTTTTATTTGCCGATGACCTGGCCGATGCCTGTTTCTTCCTGATGCAGAACTACAATCAACCCAAACTAATTAACATTGGAACCGGTAAAGATATGAGTATTAAAGAACTGGCTCTGTTAATTAAGGACATTATTGGCTTTAGAGGGGATTTAATTTTTGATACCACTAAACCGGATGGTACGCCCCGTAAATTAATGGATGTTTCTAAACTCCATGCCCTGGGCTGGAAACACCATATTGAATTACCCGAAGGTATTAAACTGGCTTACCAGGATTTTTTAAGGGATAGTAAGTGAGGAAATAAGATTATCTTCAATAATACTGGTGTATTCGCTTAAAGTAGAATACACCAGTAAATAATGATTTTATGGCTGGCTGTAATATTTTGACTGTGCCAAAAAATCTTCTACAGCATTATTATCCGAATAATCCAGCTCAATGATCTGTTTTATAGCTTCCTTCTTGTTTGTTGAGTTCTGATAGTAAGACTTGCAGATTTGATAGCCCATAAAATAACCTAAATCGGCGTATTCTACTTTTGAACCATTGAAAAGCCAGTTATCAATAGCATCAGTAAACATTTCCTGTTCAAATTTTTCTTTCAACTCCTCTTCATGATCTTTGCCATATTGCATGTAGCTTGTTTGTAAAGGCTTTCCGGTAACCAATTCAGCTATAAAATCGCAGGAGCCCTCATTAATCACAGCTCCTAATAAGCTGGATATATCTCCTTTTTGTTGTGTATGTACATACTCATGAATGCTTACAGAAATAATATTGTCCGGATTTTGATTTTTGAAAATTTTCCCTAACCATTCATCAGGAAATTCAGATACGTCAGTTGTTGGATTTCCGGTGACTACTTCAGTTCCAATAAGCACTAAATTATCTGATATTGTACCGCCGCTGGTGAGTCCTCCAATTGTAAAATATATTTTTCCTTCCTTCAATTCAGGATAGATGGTTTTAAATTTCAATATATTTAGATCAATTTCTTTTGCCTTGGCTTTTATTGATAATGTATTAGCTCTGATAGAATTCCAAAACTTAGGGTATGTGTTAATCAGATTAACCCATAACTCAGCTGAAAGATCCCTTTCTTTTATAAAAGCTCTAAGCCCTTCTGTTCCTTTTTCTATATATAAGGAGTTTATTAAAGATAATTGTTCGGTATTGTCATCCGTCTTTTTAATATTGTCATATGCAATCCAAAAATTATCAATATCATTGGTGAAAACCTTTTGTTCCACAGAAGCAGAAGCAGGTTTGTCCTTTTTGCAAGAAAAGGATGTGATGCAGAGTAATACTATTATTACTGCTGAAGTTAAAATGTTCTTTTTCATAGTTTTTGTTTTAAAATTTTTCAGTAAATGATTAGATATAAAAATTTCTCATAGCTGAATTAATTAAATTCAACCATTATTTGTGCTTTACCAAAAGTTATGCCATTAATAGAAACAGATATAATTTTGCACTTGGGCTGGTGCGAGCGTGCCGCTCGTATCCCTGCTGGTGCGAGCTTGTAGCTCGTATCTCAATGTATTTTAATTAAATATAATCTATTTCAAGTATTCCCTTACCTCCGCTATAGTCTATTGCACTGCTGTACTTCCAGTAATGCGGTTCTGTTACAAAGCCTGCCACAACAGGATTGTTATGAATATAATCTGCCTTTTGATCTATTACATCTGCACTCCATAATCCTATAGGTTTATTATTCTGTTGCCAGAATTGCCTGTTTTTCACATTACTGTTTTTTAAGCCTGCTCTTTCCATCAGCCATAGTATCCATTCCTTTCGGCTCTCCTGCATATTTTCTTCTATCACTTTCTGCACTTGTTTAGAAGTATAGGTTTTAAAACTCTTTAATAATTCGCCCGGGTTATTTTCTTTTGCCCGAAATATTAAATGGACATGATGCACCAGCAATATATTTCCATGCCTTTATTTTTTCTGCAGTAATTAAGACTTTCTGTCAAGGTTTGGAAATATAGGTCCCTTACAAATACATCAATCCAGTAAACTGTAGCGAAGCTTACAAAATATAAGCCTTCTTTATTATAGAATTTATACTTACTGCTCATCTGCTTCTCTTATTAGTATTTTCATAGGTTATAAAAATCAAGTTAATAAGATTCTATAAGAATTAGAGTATAAAGATAGATGATGATTGCGATTGCAATGGAGATACGAGCTATAAGCTCGCACCAGCGGAGGTACGCCCCGTAAATTAATGGATGTTTCTAAACTCGATGCCCTGGGCTGGAAACACCATATTGAATTACCCGAAGGTATCAAACTGGCTTACCAGGATTTTTTGAAGAATAGTAAATAGGTGGATATTGGGCTGGTACGAGCGTGCCGCTCGTATCTTAATGTATTTTAGGACGAGACATCACTACCTATTTTTATTTGCCTCATCATATTTGCATAAAAAGCCTGCGAGTTAACTGAGAAATCACTTTCACAAGGAAGTTTTACCGGGGTTAAAATCCAGGATATTCCATCTTCCTCTTGTTTTACATGCCAGACAACAAAGCCTTGGGTGAAATCTTCTGTTTGGGTCTTTTGAAACATAAAAGGTGGCACCCACATCAATTCAATTTCTCCATCACCGGCCCATCCTTCATTTAAAAATAGTTCTTTTGCTATCCTGATATATTCCTCCGGATTATTTAAGCATTCTTCTGGTTTTAGTGTAAAGTTCAAATTATCGATCCACTCATACT